>NZ_JARGEE010000269.1:0-12538 GCF_033794485.1 Streptomyces sp. MB09-02B | reverse complement strand
CGCCCCCTCACGAAACTCCGCCGTGAACTTCCGACGCTTCTCCGCCATGACACTCAACTTCCCCTGCTGTCACGGCTCCACGCTACGAGGGGAACCTCAGGCTCGGCCTCCCCACTCACATGGCCAGCCTCGGCAACCTCATCCAGGACGCCAAGGGATCGCTGCTCGCCGGGCAGTGGTGGCCCACCCTCTTCCCGGGGCTGTTCGTCATCGTCCCCACACTCGCCATCGCCGGCCTCGCCGGAGCCTGGCGGGAGCGGATCAACCCGCGCCGTCGATCGGAGCTGATGCTGTGACGGTCACCGACCGACCTCCCGTCCTCTCGGTGCGCGGGCTGTCCGTGCGCTTCCGCATGCCCGGCGGGCGCCGGATCGCCGCCGTCACCGACGCCCACTTCGACGTGGCGACCGGCGAGTGCCTCGCCCTGATCGGCGAGAGCGGCTGCGGCAAGTCGGTCCTCGCCTCCGCCCTGCTCGGCCTGCTCCCCTCCAACGCCCAGAGCGCGGGCCGGGCGCACCTCGGCGAACTCGACCTGCTCACGGCCGACGAACGGACCCTCACACGGACAGTGCGGGGCCGCCTGATCGGGCTCATCCCGCAGAGCCCCGCCGCGCATCTGACGCCGGTGCGCACGGTGCGCTCCCAACTGGAGGAAACGGTCAGCACGCTGACCGACGCACGGGGACGTACCGCCGTGCGTTCGGCGGCCGAGAGCGCTGCCGAACGCGCCGCCTTCCCCGCCGACCACCTCGACCGCCACCCGCACCAGCTCTCCGGCGGCCTGGCCCAGCGCGCCGCCACCGCCCTCGCCCTCGTCGGCGACGCACCCCTGCTGCTCGCCGACGAACCCACGACCGGACTCGACCGCGACCTGGTGGACCACACGGTCGACGAACTGCGACGCCACGTCGACGACGGCGACCGGGCCCTGCTGATGATCACCCATGACCTGGCCGCCGCCGAACGCATCGCCGACCGCGTGGCCGTGATGTACGCGGGCCGGATCGTCGAACTCACCGACGCGGAAGCCTTCTTCGGCACCCCAGGCCCTCGCCACCCCTACAGCCGGGGCCTTCTCCAGGCCCTGCCCGAGCGCGCCTTCCTTCCGATTCCCGGTATGCCGCCCGAACTCGGCGGCCTTCCCGGCGGGTGCGCCTTCGCCCCGCGCTGCGACCGGGCCACCGACGCCTGCGCGGCCCTCCCACCGACAACCAGCCAGATCGCCTGCCACCACCCGCACGCGCCGGAGGACCTCCGTGCTTGAACTGCACGACATCACCGCCGGATACGACAGGAAAGCCCCCGTCGTCCGCGACGCCTCCCTGACCGTCGCACCCGGTGAAGCCGTCGGCCTGCTCGGGCCCAGCGGCTGCGGCAAGTCCACCCTCGCCCGCGTCGCGGCCCTGCTGCACCGCCCCGAGACGGGCACCCTTGTCCTGGACGGCGAGCCCGTACGGCACTGGCGGCACCGCGCCCCACGCGACCTGCGCACCGCCATCGGCGTCGTGTTCCAGCAGCCCCGGCTCTCCGCCGACCCCCGACTGCGGCTCATCGACCTGATCGCCGAGCCCCTGCGCGCCACCGGCCGCCGCGACGAAGTACCGGAGCGTATGACCGAACTGGCCCCGGCCGTCGGCCTCACCCCCGACCTTTTGGACCGACGCGCCCACGAACTCAGCGACGGCCAGCTGCAACGCGCCTGCCTGGCCCGCGCCCTGGTCCTGCGCCCGCGCTGGCTGATCTGCGACGAGATGACCGCGATGCTGGACGCCTCCACCACGGCCGCACTGGTGGCGGCCGTCGAGAACTACCGCGCCGCCACCGGTGCCGGTCTGCTCGCCGTGGGCCACGACCAGACACTCCTGCGTCGCTGGTGTGACCGCGTCCTGCACTGGAACGAGGTCACCGGCCGGGTCCCGTCGGGCATGGGAAAGCTCCCGCAGCCATCCGGCCTGCGGGAGCCGTCCGTTGTACCGCCTGCTACGTGAACAGGTTGGACACCGACTCAGCGGACGCGGGGGTCTGCCTCGGGAACTAATGAATCAGGGTGTTCAGCATGATGATCACTAGGCCGATCAGCATGTCCAGGCCCCCAGCCCGGCACGAGGACGGCCATCCCTGCCCGGCCCTGCGGGCTGCCCAGGCGCCCAAGGCGAACAAGGCGACGGTGTTGATCAGCAGGGCCGCGTCCACCGCAGTGGCCTCTGCCCACCACCCGGCTACGGCGGCGAGCAGTACACCCACCGTGGGCAGCACGGTGGCGACCAAGGGCCACTCCGCGAGCACCGACCGCAGTCGGCTGGCGGTGGCTGCCCCGTCGACGAACGCACGCTGGGCAATGACGTGTGCGTACCCATGGGCGGCACTGGACGCCAGCGCGGTGATCAGCACCCACAGCGCGTCCGCGCCGGGATCGGCCTCCTCCCCCGTCGCGTCCAGCGCGGCCGCCATGGCACTGGCCAGCACCAGCCCGTAGATACCGCTGAACAGCCACTGCTCCGACGGCTGTCGCCGCAGGATCCTGCTTGCTGCGACGCCCTCGGGGCGGACACGGTCGGCGCGGTCGGGCATCGCATCGCCTCGTTGGGGAAGAGGGCTGGTTCCGCACATGCTCACCCGCGAGGCGTCAGGGGACACGCCACCACGCGAGCAGGCCTGATAGTTGCGCCCGAAGGGAGGTCGGGTCGCCGGTGCCGGATGCCTCCCTGCGCACGGGAGCACGGCAGGACGTCAGCCCTGGAGCCGAGGGGGCGTGCGTCCAGGTCCAGGCTGAGCGAGGCACTGTTCGAGGTGCCCGAGCAGGGGTCGGTTCCTTGCTCGCGCAACGAGACCCACTGCTTCCGCGGGCGCCTCATCGTCTTGACGGATCCAACCGCCCATGAGGGTGCGGGCTGCCGTGCGCATGCTCACCGGGGAGCCGGGGTGTTGGCGCGCAGTAGTGCGGCTCCGAGGGGGGCGAGGGTGTGCAGTACCGAGGAGGCCTGACGGTGGCTGACGATGAGGCCCGCATCCCGCAGAGCGGTGGCATGCTGGCTGGCCGATGACGCGGAGACTCCCGCGGCGCGAGCGAGTTCTCCGGTGGTTGCTCCGGTGGCCGCGCCCCGCAGAACGGTGGCGCGGGTGCGGCCGAGGAGGACTGCCAGGGAAGCCCCGGAGCCGAGGTCGCCAGGCAGCGTCGTGCGATGTGGCTCATGGCGGAGTGAGTAGAGGAGGACGGGGTCCAGCGTGGTGTCCCCGAAGGTCACAGGATTGCCCCAGCAGAAGTACGACGGGACCAGAAGGAGGCCACGACCGTTCAGGCACAGGTCTCGGTCCTCGGGATAGACGGCATGCAGGACGGGGTGCCGCCACCTCAGGCCGGGCCCCAGGTTCTGGACGATCCCGGCGGCCCCGGCGTCCAGCACTGCGCGGGCGCGGGTGGCCCGTTCGGCTTCGATGCGGGCCTGAATACGGTCGCTGTGCGGGGCAATGACCGTGTCGTGGTACGTCCGCATCGCGTCTGTCAGTTCTTTGCGCATCTTCGCTTCCGCCAACCGGGGCGCCCAGGCGGGGGCTCCACTGGTGCGGGCCAGCTGACCCACTTCGTCCAGGACCCGGTGCGGTGGGGTGGCCAGGATGGCTTCCAGGCCGGCATCAAGGCCTTGCACGCCTTCGGGAGGGGTGAGGAAGTCGGGGAAATAGGCGGCGCGCGGAACGAGCGGTAACAACAGGTTCCGCAGGGTTCTGGTGAGATAAGGCAGGTCGAAAAACCGTGGTCGGGTCATGCTCGCGTCAGCGAGGCTCAAGGAGCAATCAGAAACGGGCAAGCGATCCGTGGCTCGAGCGGTATCTGCCCCGTAGCAAGACCACCTGACCGACTGCCTTCGCGGACCGGTCAGCCGCTTACGCCATGCCGGTCCGCCATGGCGATCAGTCACGCGTACCGCTGATCAGTGAGGGAGAACAAGGCATGACGAAATCCGCTTCAGGGACACGGGTACGCCGATGCGCCACAGCCGTGACCGCGGCCCTGCTCGCATGTGCGGTGGGCGCCCTGCCCGCGCAGGCCAGTGTCTCGCAGGGCGGGGTCTACGGTGCGGGTGTGGTGACCGACGACTGGGGCGACGAGGGCCCCCTCTCCGTCAACAGCAACTCCCACAACAACGTCGTCCTTCTCTGGCAGGTCGTGCTGGTGAGCGACGGGTATCTCACCAGCGCCGACGACTATGACTGCCGCTTCGGTCCGAGAACGCAGGCAGCGACCAAGGCCTGGCAGCGCGCCAACGACCTCGACGACGACGGCATCGTCGGCCCGAAGACCTTCGGCAAGGCGGACAACAAGCTCCGGATGGACAGCGATGACGGCGAGATCCACTACAAGGGCTCGCGCGGGATCTACCGCAACAGCTCCGGACGCTGGTACATGGACGATGTCAACGGTGTCAGGCACTACTTCTCGTACAACAGCTCATCCATGTGCGGCTGAGACGTCATACGCAGATGTTGTGACTGGGGCCCTCCATACCGCCCGGCTGCCGGAGTGCGTGCCGCCCTGGCGGACGTAGTGCTCACACCTGGCTGCGGTGGTGGGTCGACGAAAGCACTGGAGTAGGCCACGGTGCTGTGTCGGTAGAGGTACGAGGCCGGTGCGTCCGTCACGGCTGCAGCAGGACCTTGATCGCGCGGCGTTCGTCCATCGCGCGGTAGGCGTCGGCGGCCTGCTCCAGCGGGAGGGTGAGGTCGAAGACCTTGCCCGGGTCGATCTGCCGCTTCCAGATCAGGTCGATCAGCTGCGGCAGGTACTGGCGGACCGGGGCCGGGCCGCCGTGCAGGTGGACGTGGGAGAAGAACAGTTCCTGCCCGTCGAGCGTGACGTCGTGGGAGACGCCGACATAGCCGACGTGGCCGCCGGGACGGGTGGAGCGTACCGCCTGGAGCATGGACTCCTGGGTGCCGACCGCCTCGATGACGGAGTGGGCGCCGTAGCCGCCGGTCAGTTCCTTGATCTTCTCGACGCCGGCGTCGCCGCGCTCGGCGACGATGTCGGTGGCGCCGAAGTCGAGCGCGAGCTTCTGCCGGGACTCGTGGCGGCTCATCGCGATCACCCGCTCCGCGCCGAGCAGGCCGACCGCCCCGTCACCGACCGCGGCCACCGTTCGACGACGCCGAACATGGCCCGCTTCCAGTTCCTCGACCCAGCGGCGCACCGCTTCTACCCGGACTGGGACCTCATCGCCGACATGACCGTCGACGTACTGCGCACCGCGGCCGGCCGCGACCCCCATGACAAGGACCTCCACGACCTGGTGGGCGAACTGTCCACGCGCTGCGACGCGTTCCGCGTCCGCTGGGGCTCGCACAACGTCCGCCGCCACGGCACCGGTTCCAAACGCTTCCACCACCCGCTCGTCGGCGACCTCACCCTGTCCTGGCACGGCTCGACCGTGGACGCCGAACCGGGCCTCACCCTGCTCATCTACACCGCCGAACCGGGCTCACCCTCGGAAGAGGCACTCCGCCTCCTCGCCTCCTGGACCGCCTCCCAGGACGGCTCCGTCGCCGACGACCGCTTTCAGCGGGACGGTTGACCTCCGACGTGGCGCGCGGTCGGCTGTCCGCCCGTACCTACTTGTCCCAGATCTTGCGGTAGGCCTGTCGGTAGCCCTCCGAGTCCCAGGAGAGCGCGCCACCGCTGTTGTCGGCGGTGGTGATGTGGACGGGGGCGACGTAGTCGCTGGCGGGCTCGCCCGCGAAGGCGCGGTTGAACTCGTCGATGATCTGCCATCCCTGTTCGGACAGGGGCTCGGGCACGGTGGCGGACTGGTACTGCTTGCCGTTGATGCGCTCGAAGGCCGACGGATCGCCGTCACCGGCGCCGATGTTGTACGGGGCGCCGTCGCCCTGGTGTCCGGCGGCGCGCAGCGCGGGTGCCGCGTGGTCGAAGTACAGGTCGTTGATGGCGGCGGAGTAGGTCCATCTGTCGCCGAACCGGGACTGGAGGGAGGCGACCTTGTCGAGGGTTCTGCTGCCCGCCTCCGGGATGGGGATGTCCTCGTAGCTGAGCAGGTCGACGTCGGGGCAGGTGGCGAGTTGCTTCCTGATCAGGTCGGACTTGCGTGCGGCGAAGGGTATGGAGGCGTCGGTGAAGAGCACCACTCCGGCGCGGCCGCCCGAGCGGGCGATGATCCAGTCGGCGCTGATCTTCGCGACGTCCTCGACTCTCGTGGTGACGTTGCTGAAGAGCTTCGGACGCGCGCTGGGCCCCGGGGTGGCCGTGGCGTGCCAGCCGATCAGCGGGATGCCCGCGGCGTTCGCCCGTTCGGCCTGCTCGGTCACGGACTTGGGGTCGAATCCGCCGATGACGATGCCGGAGGGCTTGAGGGCGAGGGCCTCCGCGAAGGCCTCCCGGATACCGGCGGGCGTGCCCTGTCCGTCGATGGTGCGGACGTCCCAGCCGATGACCTTGGCGGCTTCCTGAACGCCCCGGGCGACCCCGGAGACACCCGGGTTGGTCATGGTCTGGGCGATGTAGGCGATGGTCCTTCCGGGGACGGCCTTCGGGCCGGTGGTGGGGCCGCCCCAGGGGGCGTTGATGTCCTCGGCCTCCTTGACCGCCTGTTTCGCCTCGGCGAGGACGGCGGGACAACCCGGCTCCCGTGCCCCGACGGTGGACGCGTCGGTGGTCGAACCGCTGTCACAGCCGGCCGTGGCGGTGGCCACGACCAGGAACGCGACGGCTGCCGCGGTCGCTCTGTGGGTGGAGTGCACGGGGTCTCCTCAACTGGGCACGAGGGGGTACGGATTGCGTGGGGGGAGGAGAGGAACAGGCCGGCAGACAGCCGGAATCGCAACGGCGGCAGCACCTCGGGCCGCTGCCCGGCGGGTTGTCGCGGTGGGAATGTAGCAGGGCCCCGACCGGTCCCTCCACGGGAGGCACTACCGCTCAGTAGGCGTGCGTGAACAATTCGTAATCAATTCTTGATTACACACAGGCTCAAAGCGATCACACAGGCGATAGTCTCCGACCGACCCGATCCGGACACATGACGTGATCCCGTCGTTCGAACCACGTGTCCGATCGCTCGAACCCGGCGAACCCGGCGAACCTGTGCGAGCGTCCGGCCCATCCCGGCCACCAGGTCGTCGACGGTCCCGCCGCGACGACACAGCGGTCACCACTCACCCGTACAGCGAAGGAGGTCAGCGTGCCCACGAACACAGTGGAGCCGCCGCCCGGCCGCACGGACCGGACTCCTGTGTTCCGCCGCAGGGCGGTCTCCGTTCTCGCCCGATGGCCCTTCCGGCGGAAACTCAACGTTCTCGTCATCGCGCCCGTGGCGGTCGTCGGCGCGCTCCTCGGCGTCGGCGTCACCGGCCAGATCGAGCAGGTCCGCGACGCCGACCGGGTCGCCGAACTGGTGCGTGACAGTGAGCAGGTCGCGGCGCTCGCCAATGACATCCAGGCCGAACACCGGCTGGCACTCCTGCTGTCGGTGCAGTACGACGCCGCCCGGCCGGGGGCCGCCCAGCCGTCGACGACGGCGTACCGCGAGGCGCAGCGGGCCACCGACGCACGCGTGGCGGCCGTGCGCTCGGCGTTCGGGTCGAGCCTGCCGGCCGAGGAGAAGCAGGCCCTCGCGTACATCGCCGGCCTCGACTCCCTGCGCGACAAGCTCGGCCGGGACTACGTGCCGGCCGCCAACATCGACCCCGCCTACGCCGCCGCGGTCGGCTATCTCATCGACGGCATCGGTCTCGACCGCTTCGCCGCGACCTCGCAGTCCTCGGTCACCAACCTGTTGGACGCCGTACTGCGGGCGGACGCGGGCCACGCGGCCTTCGAGAGCGCCGTGTTCTCCGCCCAGACCCGTGACGCGAACGCGCTCACCGAGTACACGCGCGCGGTCGGCGCCCACGAACTCTTCACCCACCAGTCCGAGCGCTTCAGCCGTATCGCCAGGCCGGACCAGGTCCTGCGCATGGGCGGCATCGAGCGCGCGGCCGAACAGAACGCCATCACCGCACAGTTCGCGGAACTGCAGGTCGATCCGGCATCCCTGCAGTCGCAGACCACACGCGAACTGCGCGAGAGGATCGCCGCCGGAGAGCGGCAGGCCGACACCCGCCTCGGCATCACCCGGACCCTCATCCGGCAGACCGCCGCCCAGGCCGACTCCCTGTCCGCGAACGCCCTGTACAGGGCATGGCTGATGCTCGGTCTGGCGTTGCTCGGCTTCGCCGCCTGGCTGGCGTTCTGCGTGCTGGTCCGCCGCTCGGTCGTCCGCCCCCTGACGGCCCTGACCCGCTCCGCTCAGCGGGTGGTCGCGGCCGCGGGCGAGGAACTCGCCCGTGTCGCGGACGACGAGTCCACCGACACCGCCCCGTTCCGGCCCCAGGCCATCCCGGTCCCGGTCCGCGACGACATCGGCGAACTGGCCGAGGCGTTCAACCATGTGCAGGTCACCGCCGCCGCTCTGCTGGAGAGGCAGATGCTGAGCCGACGCAACGTCGCCGAGATGTTCGGCAACGTCGGCCGCAGAGTCAGCAATCTCACCACCCGTCAGCTGTCGCTGATCGACGCCGTGGAACGCGAGGAGACCGACCCCGACCTGCTCGACCAGCTGTACCGCATCGACCACATCGCCGTACGGCTCCAGCGCAACGCCGACAGTCTGATGCTGCTCGCCGGGATCCGGGAGACGGACGTCGAGGCCCGGCCCACCACCCTGGCCGATGTCATACGCTCCGGTCTCGGCCGTATCGAGGGATACCAGCGGGTGTCCCTGCGCTCCGAGACGGACATCACCGTCGGCCCCGACATCATCGGCGACCTGACCCTGCTGCTCGCCGAACTGCTGGAGAACGCCGTCTCCTTCTCCCCGTCCCACACCCCCGTCGAAGTGGTCGTGCGGCCCGGCACCGATGTCACCAAGGACGGCGGCGCTCTCATCGAGGTCATCGACCACGGCCTCGGCATGAGCGCGGAACGTTTCGCCGAGGAGAACGCCCGCCTCGTCCGCCGGGAACGGCTCGACCTGGTGCCGACCAAGGTGCTCGGCCTCTTCGTCGTCGGCAGCCTCGCCCGCCACCTCGGGCTTCACGTGACCCTGAGCCGCACACCGGGCGGTGGCGTCACCGGCACCGTCTGGATCCCCTCCTCGCTCCTGCTGACGATGAGTCCGCTGGACGACACACCGGCCGGGACCGGGTCGGTGCCCGCGCCGAGGACCGAGAGGACGACCGTCGCACCCGCACCCGCACCGGTACCAGCCGCCACCGCGACCGTTCCCGAACGGCGGCCGACGATCGTGTCACCCCACAGCGACCTGCCCCGACGCGTCCCGGCCCGCCTCGGCTCGGACGACACCACCACCCCCGAGGGCACTGCGCAGGCGGCCACCCGCCCCCTGCGGCGACGGGTCCGGGGCGCGACGCTCACCGTGACCACCCCGGCGGCCGACCGGAGCGGTCCGGCGCCGCGACAGCCGCTGGACGCCGACGCCGTGCGCTCGGAACTCGACGAGTTCGAGGCCGCCGTACGCAGGGCGGAACAGGACGCGGCCGCGACCTCGACCGCGACCGCCGACGAGACCGGCACCACCGCAGGACCGGAAACCCCAGAAGGCCAGAAGGAGACGGGCAGTGACGACGTCGACAGGTGACAGCACCTCCGAACAGGCGAACCCCGCCGATCTGCGAACCGCGGCGGCCGACTTCACCTGGCTGCTCGACCGGTTCGCCACCGACACCGCCGGTGTCGTGGACGCCATCGCGGTGTCGTCCGACGGACTGCTGATCGCCGTCTCCCAACTCCGCGACAGGGCCGACTCCGAGCGCCTCGCCGCGATCGTGTCCGGCGTCACCAGCCTCGCCGCGGGCGTCTCCGGCAACTACAGCCTGGGCGGCCTCAACAAGGTCATCATCGACCTGGAGGGAGGCCATGTGCTGGTCTCGGCCATCGGCAACGGCGCCGTCCTCGGCGTGGTCGCCTCCAAGGAGGCGAAACTGGGCAACATCGCCTACGAGATGACCCTCTTCGCCAACCGCGCCGGGGCCGCGCTCACCCCCCAACTGGTGATGGAACTCAAGAACAGCGTCGGCTCCACACCGGCCGGCTGACCCATCCCCCGCGAGGCAGGAGGGCGTCATGGCCGACGCCGGACGAGAACCACTGGAAACAGCACGAGACAACGGGGGCGGCTTGCCGGAACCGGTCGGACGCGCCCCGGCCATCCGGCCGTTCCTGCTGACCGCCGGACGGGTGTCGGGGGCGGGCAGGGCGGTACCGATCCCGATCGAGACGCAGATCGTGGCGACCGCCGCCGGGCTCTCCGCCCTCGGCACGCTCGCCTTCGAACACCACGACCTCGTGGCCGCCTGCCGGCAGCCGCAGTCCGTGGCGGAACTGGCCGCCCGTCTGCGACTGCACCTCAACGTCGTCCGGGTGCTCACCGAGGACCTGTGTGCCGCCGGGCACCTGGCCGTCCACGTGCCCAGCGCCCGGACCGCCCAGGACATCACCGTACTGCGAAGGGTCATCCATGGTCTCCGTGCCGTCCCCGACTCACGGGACACACTCCGTGACAGCGGCTGAGCGGCCGCCGCTGCCGGTCAAACTGGTCATCGCCGGGGGCTTCGGGGTCGGCAAGACCACCACCGTGGGCTCCATCTCCGAGATACGGCCCCTCACCACGGAGGCCGCCATCACCGAGGTCGCGGCGGGCGTCGACGACCTCACCCACACCCCCGACAAGACCACCACCACCGTCGCCATGGACTTCGGCTGCCTGACGCTGGACCCGACGCTGAAGCTGTACCTGTTCGGGACACCGGGCCAGGACCGGTTCGGCTTCATGTGGGACGACGTCGTCGAAGGTGCCCTCGGAGCCCTGGTCATCGTGGACACCCGCCGCCTCGACGACTGCTACGCCGCCGTCGACTACTTCGAGCACAAGCACATCCCCTTCGCCGTCGCCGTCAACGCCTTCGACGGCGAGGTCGAACACGACCTGGACGAAGTGCGGTGGGCCCTGGACGTCGCCGAACACGTCCCGCTCGTCGTCTTCGACGCGCGCCGGACGGGCTCGGTCCGCGACGCACTCCTGGTCGTACTCGACGTCGCCCTCTCCCGCGCCGAAGCGGCCACGACGAGCACCTCGCCGCGGGCCCACTCATGAGGGTGACCGCCACTACCGACGACGAACCCACTGAGCAGATCACGAAACCGTGGACGGACCAGCGGAGGTGCACATACCGTGTGACTCCACGCCCTGGCTGGACGGAAGGAGGCGAGTGCCGTGCGGTTCACACCTTTTCAGCGCTCCCTTTTCCGCTGTCCCGGCGTGGCTCATGAGGTTCATGAGTTCTGACCGGGAGCGCTCCAAGCAGCCTGTATTCCGGAGGAACCCATGACCGATCCGGTCATCCGCGCGCTCACCGTGAGCGACGCCCATCTCTTCGACGCTCTCCCCGACCCACTGGGCGCCCGTGAAGGCCATCGGCGTACCAGGTTCCGCCCCGACTGGAAGCGCGTCGCCCTGCGCGACAGCGAGGTCGTCGCACGCGGCGCGTGGTGGGGCGGCCCCGACGACTCGGAGCCCCTCAACATCAACTGGTTCGACGTGACCGAGGGCGAGGAGGAGGCGGGGGCCGAGCTCCTGCGCTCCGCTCCCTGGCAGGTCGAACTCGAGATCAATCTGCCTGGCGGCTGGCGGGACAAGCCCGACCTGCGCCCCGCCGCCGAGGCACGCTTCGCCGCCGCACGAGCCGCCGGGTACGAACCCCTGGTGGAACGCTTCCTGTACCGCTGGACCCCGGAGCGAGGTCTGCCCGAGCGGCCCGGACGCCTGCGCTTCAGTGCCGAACCCGACGACACCGTGTTCTTCGACGCGTTGCGCCGCATCCACTCCGTCACCCTGGACGCCCACGCGCTCAAGGCCATCGAGGAGGGCGGCCTCGATCAGGCCGCCCAGGAGGAACTCGACTTCTTCCACTGGTGCCCCTCCCCGCGGGAGTGGTGGCAGACCGCGCACACGCCGGAGGGCGACCTGGCCGGCATCCACATCCCGGCTCACAACCCCTCCGGACCGACCATCGGCTTTATCGGAGTCGTCCCGGAACAGCGCGGTCACGGCTACGCCTACGACCTCCTCGCGGAATGCACCCACTTCCTTGTCGAAGAGGGCGCGGAGTTCGTCAGCGGAGCGACGGACCGGGGCAACTTCCCCATGGCCGCGAACTTCGCCAAGGCCGGCTTCCCCGTCGTCAGTGAACGCATCAACTTCCCCCCCCCCCCCCCGGGTCAAACGGCCTAGCGAGAAGTAGCACGGCAGGCGCGGGAACCGCTTCGTCGGCGGTTCCCGCGCCCTGTCATGACACTGGTGGGAGCTGTCAGTTGACCCGGACGATCTTCCAGAGCTGGTCGTCGAGGCTCGCGCTGCCCCACTGGACGACGGCTGCGCCGTTGGCGGTGGAGGACTGGGCGACTCCGGCGACGAGGGTGCTGTTCACGTTGCGGAGCTTGTAGTAGCCGCCGCCGCCGTCGGTGAGGGTCCACTTC
>NZ_JARGEE010000268.1:0-12542 GCF_033794485.1 Streptomyces sp. MB09-02B | reverse complement strand
ATTCGGCGGGGTCCGGGTCCGGGTCCGGGTCGGGATCCGCGTACAGGCCTGAGTGCGCGTACGGGGCCGTGTGCGCGTACGGGTCCTGGTGCGCGTACGGCGACGGGGCCGAGTCCGTGTACAGGTCCGTGTCCACGTCCGTGTCCTGGTCCGGATCCTGGGTGGGCGCGGTGCCCCCCTCCGGGGCGGGGCGGGTGTCCTGTGCGGGCTCCCAGGCCGGCTCCCGTACCGGATCGAGCTCCCACTTCGCCTCCCGTGCGGGATCGGGCGCCCACGGCAGCTCGGCGGCGGCCTCCGCCTCCCAGGCGGCCTGCTTCGCCTCCTCCGGCTGCCACGCGAGCCCTCGCGCGGGCTCGGGCTCCCATCCGGCGTCCGGCACGGGACCGGGTGCCCAGGCCGTCTCCCCTGCGGGTTCGGGCTCGGGCTCGGGTCCGGGTTCCCACGCGGTTCCCCCTACGGCACCCGCACCCCACTGGGGCTCCCGCACGGGCTCC
This sequence comes from Streptomyces sp. MB09-02B, assembly GCF_033794485.1. NCBI lineage: Bacteria > Bacillati > Actinomycetota > Actinomycetes > Kitasatosporales > Streptomycetaceae > Streptomyces > Streptomyces sp. MB09-02B. Next base: position 12,048 of record NZ_JARGEE010000268.1, on the reverse strand, counting down.
AGCTCCGGCTGCGGCCCCATGGCCTCGGCGGGCGGAGCGGCGTCCTGTACGGGGGCCGGGGTGGCCTCCGGCGCGGGCGGCCCGGCAGGGGCCACGTACCGGTCGACGGCGGCGGCCGGGTTCGCGTACCGGTCCACGGCGGCGGCCGGGTCCGGTGGCGTCGACGGGTCCGGTGGCGTCGACGGGACGGGCGCCCCCGTGGAGCTCTCGTCCCCCGAGGCCGTGCCCTGGACGAACGCCTGGTCCAACCCGCCCGTGCCCCGCACCGCGCGGCGGAAGCTGCTGAAGCGGACCGCGCCGGTGCTCGCGTCCTCGGCGGGCCGCGAGGTGCGTTCCGGACGGGCCTGCGCGTCGGCGGCCTGCGCCCTGGTGCGCGCCTCCGCCTCAGCCAGGGACTGGCCGCGCCGACGCCGGGGGAGCGCGTCGGAAGCAGGCGTGGGGGAGTCGGTGTCGCCGGCGGTCTCGTCGGGAGCGGTCGTGGACCCGGGCCGGGTGTCGAGAGGTGAGCCCGGCTCGGCGTCGAGTCGCGTGCCCGGCTCGGCGACGTACCCACCGGCGTACCCGGAGCCGAACGCCGGGGCGCCGGAGCCGAATTCGGAGCTGAGCGACGAGGTGAAGGGGGAGGTGTAGGGCCCGCCGTACGCAGGAGAACCGGCCGGCGTGCCCGTCGCCGTACCACCCGGCGGAGCCGGAGGCGGCCGGCGGTAGCCGGACAGGGAGTCGATCAGGGCGTCGGCCACGGGGTCGGCGGTCGGCGGGGCGGGAGCCTCCGGCGGGAACTCGTGTGTGGGCGTCGGCTCGGAGTCCAGGTCGTGCGGGGCGCGCACGCCCGCGTACGGCGGCGACTGGACCGGCGCGTACGGCGGCGACTGCGCGGGCGCGGACCCCGCGAGGGACGTCGGCGTGGGCGGGGCGGTCGGGGCGGACGTCGCGAGGGACGTCGGCGTGGGCGGGGCGGACGTTGCCATGGCGGACGCCGTGGGGGAACCCGTCGTGGACGCCGTAGTCGGGGACGCCGTCGTGGGGATCGTGCTCGCCAGGACGTCCTGCGGGATGAGCATCAGCACGCCCGTGCCGCCGCGCGCGGACGGCCGGAACGAGATCCTCAGCCCGTGCTTGCGGGCGAGGCGGCCGACGACGGCGAGCCCGAGCCGCGTACCGGAGAGAGTCGTGAGGTCGGCCGCCTCGCCCGACACGGCACGCTCGGCGCGACGGAGCTGGACGTCGCTCATGACCAGCCCGGAGTCCTCGACGGAGATGATCGCGCCCGCCGGGACCTCCTCGACGTACACATGGACCTCGGCGGTCGGCGGCGAGAAGTTGGCCGCGTTGTCGAGGAGTTCGGCGAGCGCGTGCATGACGCCCTCGGCGGCGTGGCCGGCGACGGCGGCCTCGCTGGAGGAGTGCAGCCGCACCCGGCGGTAGGCGCCGATCCGGCCCATCGCGCCCCGCAGGATCGACTCCATGGGGATCGGCCGTGCCCAGCGGCGGCCGGAGCGGGCGCCCGCGAGGACGGCGACGGAGTCGGCGAGCCGGCCCGCCTGGGCGGTGCGGTGGTCGAGGTGGAGGAGGTCGCCGAGGACGTCCTCGTCGGCGTGACGTTCCTCCATGGCCCGCAGGTCGGCGAGGGTGCCGGTGGCGAGGGCCTGCATCCGGCCGGCCACGTTGGCGGTCACGGCCAGGAGGGCGGTGCGCTCGGACTCGGCCCGTTCGACGCGTTCGGCGAGCAGGGACCGCTCCTGGGTGCTCTCCTCCGCCGTACGGTCCCGTTCCACGGACAGCCGTTCGCGCTCGCGCTCGGCCTCCGTGGTCAGCCGCACCCGTTCGCGCGCGAACTCGGCCGCGATCCGTGCCCGTTCCTGGACGAACTCCTCGGTCAGGCGACCGCGTTCCTGGGTGTGCTCCTCGGCCGTTCTGGCCCGTTCCTGGAGCAGCAGACCCGTGTCCCGGGAGACCGCGTCCAGCCGCCGGCGCAGCAGCCGTACCGACACGCGCGCGTGCACGGCGACCGCGACGGTCAGCGTCAGCAGCAGGGCGGCCGCGCCCGCGCCGGCCGCGAGGGGTATCCGCACGTCCGGCGGCGCCGGCGCGACGACCGCGCCGACGGCGGTCGCCGAGAGCAGGGCGGTCACCAGGGGTAACGGAAGGACTGAGCGCAGGGCGGGGCGTTCGCCCGGCGGGCGAGGGGTGCTGGGCGCGGTCATCGGCTGGTGTCCTCGGTCGGTTCTGAACTCGGTAACGCAGTCGGTTCCTGGAGTCGGTAACCCGGTCGGTCCCTGAACGAGAAGCGACGTCTGGTGCTCAGTTAGTGCTCAGTTAGTACTCAGTTGGTCTCAGTTTTTTGCTCAGTCAGTGCGCGGTCGGTGCTCAGCTGTTGTTCGGTCGGTGCTCTGTTCGATGCTCAATTGGGCGTCACTATATGGGAGTTCGTGACGGCAGTTGGCCGGTTTCGGGTTGGCTCTCCGGAATCAAGCCAACGTCCCCGGTGAGCGGCGCGCCGCCTGTCCACGGGCCGGACGGTCACTTCACGGCCACGTCGTCGTCACTGTCAGTGGTCGGGTGCATCCTGGAACGCATGACGGACATCGGGGGTGCGACGGGCCGCGGTGCGGCCCGGGCGCGCGACGCGGCAGGTGACGCGGACGCTGCGGAGCTGAGGGGCGCGCTGCCGGCCGCGCTGCGGGCGGCCGGCGTGCGCGGCGAGACCGCGTTCGACGTGACCGCCCGCGCCCTGACGACGATGGACGCGTCCAACTACCGCCGGGTGCCGCTGGGCGTGGTCGCGCCCCGGGACGCGGACGACGTGGCGGCCGTCCTGTCCGTCTGCCGCGAGCACGGCGTTCCGGTCGTCGCGCGCGGCGGCGGCACGTCGATCGCCGGGCAGGCCACGGGCACCGGCGTCGTCCTGGACTTCACCCGGCACCTGAACCACCTGGTCTCCCTCGACCCCGAGGCGCGCACGGCGGTCGTCCAGCCCGGCCTGGTCCTGGACCGCCTCCAGGAGGCCGCCGCCCCGCACGGCCTGCGCTTCGGCCCCGACCCCTCCACCCACAGCCGCTGCACCCTCGGCGGCATGATCGGCAACAACTCCTGCGGCTCGCACTCGGTCGCCTGGGGCACCACGGCGGACAGCGTGCGCGAGCTGTCGGTCATCACGGGGAGCGGCGATGCACGCAGACTGGCCCAGGGCTGGTCCGGCGCGCCGGACGGCCTCCGCCCGCTGGTGGAGCGGGAGTTGGCCCGCCTGCGCACCGGCTTCCCCGACCTCCCCCGCCGCATCTCCGGGTACGCCCTCGACGCCCTCCTCCCGGAGAACGGCGCGGACGTGGCCCGCTCCTTCTGCGGCTCCGAGGGCACGCTCGGGGTGCTCACGGAGGCGGTCGTACGGCTCGTCGAGGCGCCCCGCGCGCGTGCGCTCGCCGTCCTGGCGTACGCCGACGAGAGCGCGGCGGCGGAGGCGGCCCCCGGCCTGCTGCCGCTCGGCCCGCTCACGGTGGAGGGCATGGCGGCGGACCTCGTCCCACCGGGGGCGACCGGCCTCCCGGCGGGCGGGGCCTGGCTGTTCGTGGAGACGGGCGGCGACACGCCCGCCGAGGCGCGGGCCCGCGCCGACGCCCTGGTCCGCGCGGCCGACGCCGCCGACGCTCTGGTGGTCACGGACCCCGCCGCGCAGCGTGCCCTCTGGCGCATCCGCGAGGACGCCAGCGGTACGGCCACCCGCATGCCCGACGGCACCGAGGCCTGGCCCGGCTGGGAGGACTGCGCGGTCCCACCGGCCCGACTCGGCGCGTACCTAAGGGACTTCCGGGGCCTGCTGCGCGCCCACGACCTGCGCGGCACGCCCTACGGCCACTTCGGCGACGGCTGCATCCACGTCCGCATCGACTTCGACCTCCTGACCCCGGCTGGCATCGGCCGCTTCCGCCGCTTCTCCGAGGAACTGGCCGCACTGGTCACCTCCCACGGCGGCTCCCTCTCCGGCGAACACGGCGACGGCCAGGCCCGCGCCGAACTCCTGCCGACGATGTACGGCGCCGAGATGGTCCGGCTGTTCGAGCAGGTCAAAGGCGTCTGGGACCCCGACGACCTCCTGAACCCCGGCATGCTCGTCCGCCCGGCCCCCCTGGACACCAACCTCCGCTTCGCGGTCCTCCCGCGCACCCCCGTGCCGGTGGAGTTCGCGTACCCGGACGACGGCGGTGACTTCTCCGCCGCGGTACGACGCTGTGTGGGCGTCGCGAAGTGCCGTACGACCGAGGTGAGTCCGGCCTCCGGGGCCGTCATGTGCCCCTCCTTCCGCGTCACGGGGGAGGAGGAGCACTCCACGCGGGGCCGCGCCCGCCTGCTGCACGAGATGCTGGCCGGCGAGGTGGTCACCGACGGCTGGCGCTCGACCGAGGTGCGCGACGCCCTCGACCTCTGCCTCTCCTGCAAGGGCTGCCGCTCCGACTGCCCGGTCGGCGTCGACATGGCCACGTACAAGGCGGAGTTCCTCCACCACCACTACGCGGGGCGCCGCCGCCCGGCCGCCCACTACGCGATGGGGTGGCTGCCGCGATGGCTCCGCCTGGTGGCCCGTTCACGCACGGCCGGACTGGTCAACTTCCTCGCCGGGGTGGGGCCGTTGGCGTCGTCGGCGAAACGGCTCGGCGGGATCGCGCAGGAGCGGGAGCTGCCGCGCCTGGCGAGAGTGCCGTTCCTGCGGTGGTACGAGCGCAGACTCAGGGAACCGGACGAGGTGGACGAGGCGGAGGCCGAGGCGCTGTTGGGGGATGAGCCGGTCATCGCGGAGCCTTTCGGCGGCCAGGGCTTGTGGAAGTGGTGGAAGGGACGGAAGCGGCAGTCCGACGGCCGCCCCCTCAGCCCCGACGAACTGGCGGACGCGCTCGCCGAGATGGGCGTCGACCTGGACTTCGAGGCCGACGCCGAGGACGAGGATGGCGAGGACGCCGAGGGGCACGAGGAGGATGAGGAGTACGAGTCGCCGACGACGGTGCTGCTGTGGACGGACACCTTCACGGAGCACCTCTCGCCGTCCGTGGGGCAGGCGGCGCTACGGGTGCTGGAGGCGGCCGGGCTGCGTGTGATGGTGCCGCCCACGCTGCGGACGCGGCGCAGGCCGCCCTGGGCGCGGAGGGCGCGGAGGGCGCGGAGGGCGGAGGCGGGCGAGGAGGCCGCGCTCACCCGGCTGAAGCTCACCCGCACCCTGTACACGATGCGGCAGGGCCGGGCCTGCTGCGGCCTGACATACATCTCCACGGGACAGCTCGACCGGGCTCGTGCGGTGCTGCGGCGCACGCTCGACCTGCTCGAAGTGTTCCTGAACCCTCCTGTTCCCCAGTGGATGTGGGACCAGGACCCGGACCAGGAACAGGACTTCGCCCCCCGCCCCCTCCCCGTCGTCGTCCTCGAACCGAGCTGCGCGGCGACGCTCCGCTCCGACCTTCCCGAACTCTTCCCCGACGACCCCCGGGCCCACCGGCTCGCCACCTCCGTCGTCACGTTCGCGGAGGCGCTTGAGCGGTACGCCCCGCACTGGACGCCACCCGCCATCGACCGCCCGGTCGTCGGCCAGACCCACTGCCACCAGCACGCGGTACTGGGCGACGCCCCCGACCGCCGCCTCCGCGCTGCCGCCGGCCTCACCGGCGCCCTTAGCGGCGGCTGCTGCGGCCTCGCCGGCAACTTCGGCTTCGAGAAGGGCCACTACGACGTCTCCGTGGCCTGCGCCGAGGAGCAACTCCTCCCGGCGGTACGGGACGCGCCCGACGACGCGCTCGTCCTGGCGGACGGTTTCTCCTGCCGGACGCAGCTGGAGCAGCTGGCGGGAAGACGGGGGGCGCATCTGGCGGAGGTCCTGGCGGAGGCGTTGGAGCGCGCGGAGAGGGTGGACGGGCCGGACGAGCCGGGCGAGCCGGGCGAGCCGGACGACGCGGAGCCATCGGTGTCTCCCTCCCGCTGACCGCCCCGAAGAACGTCCGGAAAACGCACCCTTTGGTGCCGGTTGGGCCGAACACCGGTGGTCCGTCGACGCTTCTGGTGCCCCGTGGGCACCTGCGTCCCGGGAGGGGACCACGGGCGGCCACAGAGCGGCACCCCTGCCGACTCATGGCCCCCTCGCTTCCCCTTGTCTCCCTGCGGGCCGCGCCGGGCGGAATTCACGGACGGCCGAGGGGGACGCGTACGGACCTCGTCGTCATTCAATGGGAACTGTCTTGCGAATAGGGGTAAATGGCGAACGGGGGAGCCATGGCTTCAGGGATGCCCGGCAGCGGCGGCGACAATGGCGGCGGCAGCGGTGGTCCAGGTCTCGGCGGAAAGATCGGCGGCTGTCTCGGGCAACTGGGTTGCTCCGTCGTCTTCATCGCCCTCATCGCGGGCATCGGTGCGTCCTGCGACTCCGACAGCGATCCCGAGCAGGGCGACGCCTGCTACGACGTCGGCGAACAGGTGACGAACGCAGCGGGGGAGACCTTCATCTGCGGCTAGCTCGCCCGCAGCCCCACCGCGCGCCCCTCCCCGTCCCACCGGATCTCCAGGACCCTTACGACGGCGTCACGGTCGAGGGGCCCGAACACGTGGGGGAACAGCACGTCCGCCCCGACTCCCGGCGGCGGAGCGGGGTCGGCCGCCTCGAACTCCACCCTGGCGCCGATCCGTTCCTCGTCGAGCACCAGCACATGCAACGGCTTCGGGGCGTCCCGGTAGAAGGCGTTCACGACGGCCAGCGTCGTCGCCTCGTCCGGCGAGCAGTGCACGAACCCGTCCTCCGGGAGTGAGGAGGGGGCGTACGGCTGGTCGGGGCGGGCGTTCCAGGCATCGAGGGATACGACGTGGTAGATCATGCGCCGGTTATAACAGCTGCGTCCGGTGAGGGACGAGGGGCGAGGGGCGAGGGGCGAGGGGCGACGGGCGAGGGGCGACGGGCCTCGGCTCCCGCCGCCCCACACCCCGCACCTCAGTTCAGTCGCCGCAACCGTCGCCCCCGACTCTCGGCCACCCGCAGCGCGTCACCGAGCGCCTCGGTCAACCGCTCGGCCAGGAAGCGGAGTTCACCACGCGGGGTGTCCGGCAGGAGGTCACGGGCGTGGGCGAGAAGTTCGCCGCCCATGCCGAGCTGAATGGACTCGGTGGCATCGGCGAGCCGGGACACCGGCCCGCCCTGCTCGCCGGTGAAGACGTAACACGGTTTGCCTTCGGCTCCGGCCCACGGCAACAACCTCAACTCTCCCTCCTCCGCCGCCATCAGGCAGCCACCTCCATCCCCTGCGCCCAGTACGAACCGGGTACGGCGATGACGTACGGGCGTACGGCGATGGTGGCGGCGCCGTCGAGGAGGCCGTGAACGCCGTATGGGCTGCGGTGAACGGGGAGCGGCGAGTCGGAGGTTGGGAGCGGAGGGACGTGTACGGGAGGGGCGGACGGGCGTGGGTCGGGGTGTGCGACGCGACGGTGTACGCCGGTGGGGTTGAGCACGAGGCTCATCCAGGCGAGGAGGCGACCGATAAGGTCGGTCATTGTCATCAGCTCCGATCTGGTTCGGCTGGTGGCCGCGCCCCGGGACGGCGGACATCCGTCGCCGGGGTCTTTCGTGTGCTCACGCTACTGGAGGCAATACAGGCATGCTAGGGATCTTAGGGATCCTATGAATCGCTCAGATGTCCAAGCATGCGCATGATGGAGGGATGATGGAGTTCGTTCCCGACATCCCGCGCTGGCGCCAGGTGGCCAAGGTGGTGCGCGGTCGGATCGCCGACGGCACCTATCCCCCGCGGACCCGCGTCCCCTCCGTCGTCCAGATCACCGAGGAGTTCGGGGTCGCGAACGCGACAGCACACAAGGTCCTCCGCTCGCTGCGTGAGGCGGGCCTCACCTACACCGAACCCGGCCTCGGCTCCTTCGTCGCGCAGAATCCGCCGGCCGCCGACTCCGCTGTGGAGGCGGACTGAGGCGGAGGTGCAGCGCGCGGAGACACGTACGCGCGCGGGAGTTGTCGATTCAGGCGGTCTGGCGGCGCGCCTTCACCCAGGTGCGGTTGAGGCGCAAGGCGGTGTCGCAGTCGCCGTTCGCGCGGCCGTCCTCGTTCAGGGTTCGGCACGTGGGGCAGTTCATCCCGTGGTCCAGGATCCGCTGGTACGCCGTCTCGGGGGGCTCGTCGGCGCGGCCGTACACCTCCACCTGCACTGTGTGTGGCCGGGCCTGATCCGGTGTCGAGCCAGCGTTCCTTGCTACGGCTCGCGACCGGGCTCCGGCGGATGTGAACGCCGAATCGATGTACCAGGAGTGGCGTCACCAGGTGCGCCGCGGAATGAAGCACCTCCAGGACAGCGTGGTGCAGTTCTTCCACGACACCGAGCTGTTCCGGATCTACTCCTCGACGATGGTCCCGGGCCTGCTGCAGACCGAGGGCTACGCGGCAGCACTGCTGAGCGGCATCGCCGACTTCCGTGGCATCCCGGTCAACGACGGCGCGGCAGCCGCAGCCGTGCGCGTCGAACGGTCGCGCATCATCCACGAGTCAGGTCACCGATTCGTGATGCTTACCGAGGAGTCCGTCCTGTACTCCCAACTGGGTGACGCGGACGTCATGGCCGTCCAACTCGGCTACCTGCTGACTGCCGGAGCGCTCCCGCAGGTGTCGCTCGGCGTCATTCCCATGGCCACGCGCGAGCGCACGCAATGGCCCATCGAGACGTTCCACGTATACGACGACACGCTCGTGTCGGTGGAGTTCCTCTCGGCGGAGGTGAACATCACCCAGCCCTCCGAGATCGCCCAGTACCTGAAGGCGTTCGAGCGGCTACTGCTTTGACCGGGATGGTTCACCGGGTTGTTGCTCGCACTCGGGTCCGCTGAGCGGGTTGGATGTGCGGTGGCATCCGATCCGATCGCTGGAGGCGCGGTGGCTGAGCCTGTCCGTGTGCGCAGACTGACCGATCAGGAGGGGCGGCGTCTGCAGCAGATCGTGCGCTGGGGCAGCACCAGTTCGGTGCGCTACCGGCGGGCGATGATGCTGCTGGCCTCGGCGGCGGGAACCGCGTGCCGGTGATCGCCCAGCTGGTGCAGGCCGACGAGGACACGGTCCGCGATGTGATCCACCGGATCAACGAGATCGGGCTGGCCTGCCTCGACCCTCAGTGGGCGGGAGGCCGTCCCCGCCAGCTCGGCCCTGACGACGAGGACTTCGTCGTGGCGACGGCCACCACCCGCCCATCCAGGCTCGGCCAGCCCTTCACCCGCTGGTCGTTACGCAAACTCGTCGCCTACCTGCGCAAAGTCCATGGCCGGGTGATCCGGATCGGCCGTGAGGCCCTGCGGTGCCTGCTCGCCCGCCGCGGCGTGACCTTCCAGCGGACCAAGACCTGGAAGGAGTCCACCGACCCCGAGCGCGACGCCAAGCTCGACCGGATCGAGCACGTCCTGGAGCACTTCCCCGACCGCGTTTTCGCCTTCGACGAGTTCGGCCCGCTGGGCATCCGCCCCACCGGTGGGTCCTGCTGGGCCGAACGGGGCCGCCCCGCCCGGGTGCCGGCGACCTACCATCGCACCCACGGGGTGACCTACTTCCACGGCTGCTACTCGGTCGGCGACGACACCTTGTGGGGCGTCAACCGCCGCCACAAAGGCGCCGTGAACTCCCTGGCCGCGCTAAAGTCGATCCGGGCCGCTCGCCCGGACGGCGCCCCGATCTACGTGATCATGGACAACCTCTCGGCCCACAAGGGCACCAAGATCCGCGCCTGGGCGAGGAAGAACAAAGTGGAGCTGTGCTTCACCCCGACCAACGCGTCCTGGGCCAACCCCGTCGAGGCGCACTTCGGGCCGCTGCGGCAGTTCACCCTCGCCAACTCCCACCACCCCAACCACACCGTCCAGACCCGGGCTCTGCACGCCTACCTGCGCTGGCGCAACGCCAACGCCCGCCACCCCGACGTCCTGGCCGCCCAACGCCGCGAGCGTGCTCGTATCCGCAGCGAGAAAGGCATCCGCTGGGGCGGACGCCCCCTCGCCGACGCGGCCTGACCGATCTTCTCAGCGGGGGTTCTACTCGTGAGGCTGCCAGGTGTAGCGGACGTCCGGCTCATGTTCCTCGTTGCGCAGTCCGTCAGTGTGCTCGACTGCGATGAAGCCGTGCCGCTCGTAGAACCGTTGGGCTGGTCCGTTGACCTGGAACGTCCACAGTCCCAGTCCATCGGGCCGCTGCTGCTTGGCCAATTCCATGAACCGGTCGCCTACACCCCGACCGCGCCAGGACGGATCGAGGTAGAGCTGTTCGAGTTCCTCGCCATCGAGTACCAGGAGCCCGATCACGGAGCCCTCGGCGACGGCTACCCAAGTCTCGCACTTCGGCACCACCACGTAGGAAAACCAATTCCGCACCTCGTCGTCGCCGTGCGCGCGGCGCACGGTCGGCAGCGCAGCGGTGAAAGAACGCAGCCAAACGTCGGCAATGTCGGCCGCATCAGAGTCATCCGCACGCCGAAACACAAGCTCACTACTGTTCACAGAGCGCGACTATCGCAGATGAGTGATCTTGACGCATCCGGATTTCGAGAGTGCTGTCCTCCCGGCGAACCTATGCGGTCAGAGCACTACGGAGCATGGCCGTGTACGGGGCCGACGCCCGCGCCCTGATCCTCTAGGCCATCGAGGCGCTGCATTGACCAGTCAGCCAGACCACGCGGACCAACCGTCGGGCAGATGCCACGACTGCTGCGATACGCGCTCGCCATGAGGTCGCGGAGTCGAGCGAACTAGGCTCTCGGCATGTCTGGTCCGACTTTGGTGATCGATTTGGCTGAGCCGCTGTCCCCGGCCGCGCTGCGAGAGTTCCGTGCGTTGATGACGGGGCTCTCCACCCACTTCGCCGAGAAGCGGCCCGGGTTCTTCGACGTCAACGTGCCCGCAGAGCGATTGGGCGTCGAGGACAAGCGGGAGGAGGACTGGCGAAAGCCGTTCCCGCTCCCACTTCTCGGCAACACCAGCGCGGACGAGGGACTCACGGCCTTGGTGGGATTCAACCCGCGGCGCGAGGACTGGGGTCGGCCCTTCCTCGTCTACTTGATGGGGCCCGGTGTCGGCGATGAGAGCATTTTCGAGGCCGAGCACGCCGACGAGCCCGAGGTGGAGGCCGTCCTCGGCTTCAGGCCGACCCACGCCGTCAATGTCAGCGCCTGCTGCAATCGCGAGATCGACCACGTGGCCACGGCCCTGCTGACCGCCGCTGTCGTGGACGTCATCGGGGGCGTGGCCAAGGCCGAGCTGCTGGACGGACAGGCGTCGGTCGTCGCGGGCCTTCCGGGGGTGTTGGGGATCACGGACGACGACTGGACGGCGCTGGGAACGGCGGAGTTCCTGCGGGCTTGGGTTCGGCACCCTGCCTTTCGGCTGGTCAAGTAGCCCAGACAGGGGTCGGAGGGACCGGGAGGGTGCGATGGGCGTGAACAGGTGGGTCAGTACCTCGATGCCGTATCTGACGCCGAGGGAGCAGGGGCAGGGCGATGCCTGGGGCGCGGACGCGGCGGCTCAGGGGCGTCGCGGTGCCCAGCGGATTCTGTACGCCGGGGAGGTCGTGGCCCCGGCCGAGGTGGCGCGGCTGCTGGGGCTGACCGAGGGCGAGCTGGTCGTCGTACGCCGCCGCCTGATCCTTCTCGACGATCAGCCGAACGAGCTGACGGACACGTACTACCCGGTCGGCATCGCTCGCGGCACCGGTCTCGTCGAAACCGCCAGGATTCCGGGCGGGGCCATCACGCTGCTCGCCGGACTGGGCCATGTCGGCGCCCGCGTCCGCGAGGACGTGACGGCCGACCACCCGGACGACGGCGAACGCGAGACCCTCCGCACCGCACCGGGCGAACCGGTGCTCCGGCTGACCCGGGTCACCCTCGATCGCGATGACCGCCCGTTCCAGGTCGACCGCATGGTGATGCCGGCGACACGCCAACGCCTGCGCTACGAGATTGCGATCGAGATCGAGACCGCGACCGCGACCGCGACCGATGACGGAGCCGGATGACGGTACCCAAGGGACGCCCGCCCCCGGCC
>NZ_JARGEE010000267.1:0-12632 GCF_033794485.1 Streptomyces sp. MB09-02B | reverse complement strand
CTTCCTCACCGTCCTGCACGCCGGCGACCGCCCGGTGCACCACCCCCGGTCCCTCCCGCTGTTCCTCCCGGGACGTGTCGACGACCACCTCGTAGCGCCGGGCCCACGGGGTCCCCGGCAGGACGAAGCTCACCGGGCGGTCGCCGGCGTGCAGGACGGTGAGGAAGCTGTCGTCCAGGACGGGTGCACCCCGCGCGTCCCGGCCGGGGATGTCCCGTCCCGACAGATACATGCCCAGCGTCGCCGCCGGGGCGTACCAGTCCCGTTCGGTCATCTCCGTGCCGCGAGCCGTGAACCAGGCCAGGTCGCGCAGGCCGTCCGCCGAGTGGGCGCGGCCGGAGAAGAAGGCCCGGCGGCGCAGCACCGGGTGCGCGTGGCGCAGCGCGATCAGGCGGGACGTCAGGTCGAAGAGCGCCTTCCAGGAAGGGTCCTCCAGCAGGCCCCAGTCGAGCCAGCTGATCTCGTTGTCCTGGCAGTACGCGTTGTTGTTGCCCCCTTGCGTGCGGCCCAGTTCGTCACCGGCGACCAGCATCGGCACGCCCGTGGACAGCAGGAGGGTGGTCAGCAGGTTCCGCAACTGGCGTCGCCGCAGCGCCCGTACGCGCTCGTCGTCCGTCTCGCCCTCGGCGCCGCAGTTCCAGGACCGGTTGTCGTCCGAGCCGTCCCGGTTGCCCTCCCCGTTCGCCTCGTTGTGCTTGCGCTCGTACGACACCAGGTCGCGCAGGGTGAAACCGTCGTGCGCGGTGATGAAGTTGACCGAGGCGTAGGGCCTGCGGCCGCCCCACGCGTACAGGTCGCTCGACCCCGACAGGCGGTAGCCGAGGTCCCGCACGTCCGGCAGCGCGCCCCGCCAGAAGTCCCGGACCGCGCCCCGGTAGCGGTCGTTCCACTCCGTCCACAGCGGCGGGAACGCCCCGACCTGGTAGCCGCCGGAGCCCACGTCCCACGGCTCGGCGATCAGCTTCACCCGCCGCAGCACCGGGTCCTGGGCGATGACCGCGAGGAACGGGGAGAGCATGTCGACGTCGTGCATCGAGCGGGCCAGCGCCGCCGCCAGGTCGAAGCGGAAGCCGTCGACGCCCATCTCCGTCACCCAGTAGCGCAGCGAGTCCGTGATCAGGCGCAGGACGTGCGGCTGGACCACGTGCAGGGTGTTCCCGCAGCCCGTGTAGTCGGCGTAGCGCCGCGCGTCGTTCTGCAGGCGGTAGTAGCCCCGGTTGTCGATGCCGCGCAGCGACAGGCTCGGACCGCGTTCGTCCGCCTCGGCGGTGTGGTTGTAGACCACGTCGAGGACGACCTCGATGCCGGCCGCGTGCAGCGCCCGCACCATCCGCTTGAACTCCCCGACCTGCTGCCCGGTCGTGCCCGACGAGGCGTACGCCGCGTGCGGGGCGAAGTAGCCGATCGAGTTGTAGCCCCAGTAGTTGCGCATGTCCCGGCGCAGCAGATGGTCCTCGTGGGCGAACTGGTGCACGGGCAGCAGCTCCACCGCCGTCACCCCCAGCTTCACCAGGTGCTCGATCGCGGCGGGGTGCGCGAGGCCGGCGTAGGTGCCGCGCAGCTCCTCCGGGATGCCGGGGTGGGTCATGGTGAAGCCGCGCACGTGCAGTTCGTAGATGACCGAGTCCGCCCACGGCGTCTTCGGGCGGCGGTCGTCGGCCCATTCGTCGTCGGGGGCGTCGTCGTGGACGACGACGCCCTTCGGGACGTGCGGTGCCGAGTCCCGTTCGTCGCGCACGGTGTCGGCGACATGCTGTTCGGGCCAGTCCCGGACGTGCGCGTACACCTCCGGCGGCAGCCCGAACTCGCCGTCCACGGCACGCGCGTACGGGTCGAGGAGCAGCTTGGCCGGGTTCCAGCGGGCGCCGGTCCACGGGTCCCAGCGGCCGTGCACGCGGTAGCCGTAGCGCTGCCCCGGCAGGACGCCCGGCACGAAGCCGTGCCAGATCTCGTGGGTCAGTTCGGTCAGCCGCAGCCGGGTCTCCTCGCCCGCCTCCGAGAACAGACACAGCTCGACGGACTCCGCCCCGCCCGCCCACAGCGCGAAGTTGGTGCCGGCGACCCCGTCGGGGCCCACCCGGAACCGGGCCCCCAGCGGTGTCGACGCCCCCGGCCACACGGGCCGGAGTTCCGGCACGGCCTCGTCACGCCGGTCGCCGTTCAGCACGGTGGCGGGCCGCGCGGCCGGCACCCCCCGCGTCCCCTGTACTTCCTCCTGCTCGGCTGCGCTCGACACCTCAGGCCTCCCGCGGCTCGGTGGGGCGACGGAGAAGGGGAGCGAGTTGTCCCGTCACCGCTCCCCAACGCGTCGTCCTCCCAAGGGTTCTGCCCAGAGCACGCCTCGCACTCACGTTTCCCGGGGGCGTGCGCCGTCGTTGGGCCGCACGTGAACCACGCACAGAAGCACGCGCGCCGCGCCGGGGCCGCCCTGGCCGCCGCGCTCACCTGGGCCGGCCTGCTCGCCGGGGTCGCCGGATGCACCGCCGGACCGCCGCTCACCAGCGGAAAGGCACCCGACGACACGATCCGGGTCACTCCGGAGGACGGCAGCAAGGGCGTGCGCCCGGAGCAGCGCTTCGAAGTACGGGTGCCCAGTGGGCGCCTGGAGTCCGTCAAGGTGGTGAAGTCCCAGGACGCGCAGGAGTCACCCGTGCCGGGCCGGCTCTCCGCCGACGGGCTGACCTGGCGCCCCACCGGCTCACCGAAGCTCGCGCTGGCCGCCCGGTACACCGTCGACGCCGTCGCCCTCGACGGCCACGGCCGGCGCTCGGCACGCCACGTCACCTTCACCACGCACGTCCCCGACGAGCGCTTCATCGCGTACGCCAAGCCCGAGAACCGGGCCACCGTCGGCACCGGGATGATCGTCTCCCTGGAGTTCAACCGGGTGATCGAGGACCGGGCGGCGGTGGAACGCGCGGTCGAGGTGACCGCCGAGCCCGCCGTCGAGGTCCGCCCGCACTGGTTCGGCGGGGGACGCCTCGACTTCCGTCCCGAGCGGTACTGGAGGCCGGGCACCCGGGTCACCGTCGCCCTGCGGCTGCGGGACGTGGAGGGCGCGCCCGGCGTCTACGGCCAGCAGGACCGGACGTTCTCGTTCACCGTCGGCCGCCACCAGGTCAGCGTCGTCGACGCGGCCCGGCACACCATGCGCGTGGAACGCGGCGACGGTGTGCTCGCCACGCTCCCCATCACCGCCGGGGCGCCCAAGACCACGACGTACAACGGGAAGATGGTCGTCACCGAGATGCTGGAGGTGACCCGGATGAACGGCGCCACCGTGGGCTTCCGGAAGGCGAACGGCAAGAGCGAGTACGACATCCCGGACGTCCCGCACGCCATGCGCCTGACCACCTCCGGCACCTTCCTGCACGGCAACTACTGGGCCCCGGACGCCTTCGGCCGCGCCAACGTCAGCCACGGCTGTGTGGGCCTGCGCGATGTGAAGGGCGGCGACTCCGGCACCCCCGCGGGCTGGTTCTTCGACCGCAGCCTGGTCGGGGACGTCGTCGAGGTCGTGGGCAGCGACGACAAAACGGTCGCTCCCGACAATGGCCTCGGAGGGTGGAACATGGGGTGGAAGGAATGGAAAGCGGGTGCCGCGGTGAAGTAGACCGACATAGCGGCGACATGACACCCCGCTCGGCACCGGCAGGGGGGAGCGCGCGTGATGATTCAAGTTGGGACTGAACGGTGACATTCACCGAGGCCAAATCATCCCGATCATCTGGTTAATGTACGTGCGTACGCGCACGCTGCGCGTAGGGGTGCGGGCCTGCTCAGGCCGTGCGAGGGGAGAACACAGAGTTGAACGGGCGACCGATATCGGGGGCGTCGGTTGGCGCGCGGACTCGGCGGCGTAAGGGGGCCCTGGCCATGCTGCCGGTCCTGATGCTGCTCGCCGTCACCGCGTGCGGCGGAGGCGGGGACTCGGACTCCGGCTCCGGCGGCGACAAGGGCAAGGGCTCCGACAAGACCGCTTCCGACAAGGCGGCGGCCACCGGGGCCTCGGAGGCGGTGGTCTCCATCGCCCCGAAGAACGGCGCCGATTCCGTGGCGACCAGCGGAGCGCTCAAGGTGACGGCCGCCAAGGGCAAACTGTCCGAGGTCACGGTCGAGAACGACAAGGGCGAGAAGATCGCCGGAGAGATAGCCAAGGACGGCTCCAGCTGGAAGCCGTCCATCCACCTCAACTCGGCCACCGAGTACAAGGTGCACGCCGTCGCGAAGGACTCCGAGGGGCGTGAGGCGGCCGAGGACTCGTCCTTCACCACCCTGACCCCGAAGAACACCTTCGTCGGCATCTTCACCCCCGAGGACGGCTCGAAGGTCGGCGTCGGCATGCCGTTCTCGGTCCGCTTCACCCGGGGTATCACCGCGCCGAAGGACGTCGAGAAGGCCATCACCATCAAGACCGAGCCGGCCGTCGAGGTCGAGGGCCACTGGTTCGGCAACGACCGGATCGACTTCCGCCCGGAGAAGTACTGGAAGGCCGGCACCAAGGTCACCGTCGACCTCAACCTCGACGGCGTCGAGGGCCGCGACGGCGTCTACGGCGAGCAGAGCAAGAAGATCTCCTTCACCATCGGCCGCAGCCAGGTCTCCACGGTCGACGTCAAGAAGCTCACCATGAAGGTCGAGCGGGACGGCAAGGTCATCAAGACCATCCCGGTCACCACCGGCAAGCCCGGCATGGAGACCTGGAACGGCCAGATGGTCATCAGCGAGCGCCTGAGCGTGACCCGGATGAACGGCGAGACCGTCGGCTACGGCGGCGAGTACGACATCAAGGACGTGCCGGACGCCATGCGGCTGACCAACTCCGGCACCTTCATCCACGGCAACTACTGGGGCGGCGACGCCTTCGGCAACTACAACGCCAGCCACGGCTGCATCGGCCTGCGCGACACCCGCGGCGGCTGGGACCGGAAGGCACCGGGCGCCTGGTTCTTCGACCACTCGATGATCGGTGACGTCGTGGTCGTCAAGAACTCCAACGACCGGATCGTCGACCCGGACAACGGCTACAACGGCTGGAACATGTCCTGGGACAAGTGGAAGGCGTAGCCCTCCCCGCTCGACGTACGGCTCCGGTGCGCTGTGACACAGCACACCGGAGCCGTTGTCGTTAGTCCCCGTTAACCTGCCTGCATGACCGTGCATCTCGAAGTCGCCGAAGGCGTGGGCACCGTCCGCCTGGACCGCCCGCCGATGAACGCCCTGGACATCGCCACCCAGGACCGCCTCAAGAAAGTCGCGGAGGAGGCGGCGGACCGGGACGACGTCCGCGCCGTCGTCCTCTACGGAGGAGAGAAGGTGTTCGCGGCCGGCGCGGACATCAAGGAGATGCAGGCCATGGACCACGCGGCGATGGTCGCCCGGTCCCGCGCCCTCCAGGACTCCTTCAGTGCCGTGGCCCGCATCCCCAAGCCGGTCGTCGCGGCGGTCACCGGCTATGCGCTGGGCGGCGGTTGCGAGCTCGCGCTGTGCGCGGACTACCGGATCGCCGGGGAGAACGCGAAGCTCGGCCAGCCGGAGATCCTGCTCGGGGTGATCCCGGGCGCGGGCGGCACCCAGCGGCTGTCCCGGCTCGTCGGCCCCTCCAAGGCCAAGGACCTGATCTTCACCGGCCGGATGGTCAAGGCGGACGAGGCCCTCACCCTCGGCCTGGTGGACCGGGTCGTCCAGGCCGACGAGGTGTACTCCGCCGCGCACGAGTGGGCTGCCCGGCTGGCGCGGGGCCCGGCGATCGCGCTGCGGGCCGCCAAGGAGTCCATCGACGCGGGCCTGGAGACCGACCTGGAGACCGGGCTCGCGATCGAGCGGAACTGGTTCGCGGGACTGTTCGCCACGGAGGACCGCGAGCGCGGGATGCGGAGCTTCGTGGAGGAGGGGCCGGGCAAGGCGAAATTCGTCTGACGGCCACGCGGGCGCGGTCGGCACGCCTAGCGGGCGCCGTCGGCCCCGCCCGGAAATCCGCTGCACAAGTTCCGCCGATCGACTTGCAGTTGACGCGGTGTATGACCCGAGTCCCCCGAAGGGGCGGTTTATCCGAGCCTTAAGGCAGCCTTAAGAGAATCCTGCCCAAGGCCCGTGACGCTGACCGAAGTTCAGCAGGTTCGCGCAGGTCAGGCGGGCCGTGACGGGTGGTTTGCTGCCAATGGCATATGTCAACCGAAACCTCCGGAATGGTTGGTTCCGGGGGTTGTATTCCTGCGGAACGGCCCCGAAGGGGGCTCGGGACGGCCATGATGGGGGCATGGCGGGGCTGGAGGGTATCGAACAGCCGCGGCGGCACGGGAGTGCGACCGCGGCGCGTTGGTCACCTGCGATCGAGGACGAACGGGCGCAGAAGGCGCTGGAGTTGTTCGGCGATCCCACCGAGGGAGAGGTTCCGCTCCCGTCCCGTCCCGAGTCCGCGGCCACCGCGCGGCGGCTGGCCCAGGTCGTCGTCCTGCGCCAGTGGCGACTGTCGCCGAAGATGACCGAGGACGCCGTCCTGCTCGTCTCCGAACTCGTGGGCAACGCCGTACGGCACACCGGCGCCCGCGTCTTCGGACTCCGCATGCGCCGCCGCCCGGGCTGGATCCGCGTCGAGGTCCGCGATCCCTCACGCGGGCTGCCCTGTCTGATGCCGGTCCAGGAGACGGACATCAGCGGGCGGGGCCTGTTCCTGGTGGACAAGCTCTCGGACAGATGGGGAGTGGACCTGCTGCCGCGAGGCAAGACGACGTGGTTCGAGATGCGGGTCGCGGACCGGTAGGGCCCTTCCGGCGGACCTCCGCGCGCACCTCCGTCGATCGGACGAATCGCCGATATTCTGGGTGAACCTCCCTATAAAGGTCGCGTGACCACCCCCCGCACCGCCCTCAAGCAGCACAACCTCAAGCACCACAACCTCAAGCACCACAACCTCGTGCGGCGCGCCCTTCTCGCGGCCGCCGTCCTCGCCGCCGTGGCCGCGTGCGGCTCCGGGACCGGGACCACCGAGCAGGAGCAGCGCGTCCGGGCCGACCGGGCCGCCGCCGAGGCCGAGGCCGCCGAGCGGAAGAAGAAGCAACGGACGGCGGTCAAGGGACTGCGCGGCATGCCGCCCGTGCTGGACCCCCGGGACGTCTACGCCGCCGACCGTCCGAACCGGCTCTCCCCGGTGGTCAAGGACTTCCCCTCCCGGGTGTACGTGCCCAACAGCGAGTCCGACACGGTCACCGTCATCGACCCGAAGACCTACGAGGTCGTCGAGACGATCCCGGTGGGCCGCCAGCCCCAGCACGTCGTACCGTCCTGGGACCTGAAGACCCTCTGGGTCAACAACAACCGGGGCCACACCCTCACCCCCATCGACCCCAGAACGGGCAAGGCGGGCAAGCCGGTCGAGGTGCACGACCCGTACAACCTGTACTTCACCCCCAACGGCGAGTACGCCGTCGTCATGGCCTCCCTCGACCGTGAACTCGTCTTCCGTGACCCGCACACCATGAAGCGCGTCAGGACCGAGCCGGTCAGCTGCTACGGCGTCAACCACGCCGACTTCTCGCTCGACGGCACGTACTTCATCGTGTCCTGCGAGTTCAGCGGCGAGCTGCTCAAGGTCGACACCGCGAGGATGAAGGTGATCGGGCAGCAGAAGCTGCCGTTCGAGGGGGCCATGCCGCAGGACGTGAAGATCTCACCGGACGGCAAGCGGTTCTACATCGCCGACATGATGGCCCACGGCATGTGGGTCCTGGACGGCGACAAGTTCGACGAGCCGAAGCTGCTGCCCACCGGCAAGGGCACCCACGGCCTCTACGTCGGCCGCGACTCCCGCGAGATGTACGTCTCCAACCGGGGCGAGGGCACGGTCTCGGTCTTCGACTTCACCAAGGGCGAGGTGACCAGGAAGTGGCACCTGCCCGACGGCGGCAGCCCCGACATGGGCGGAGTCTCCGCCGACGGCAAGGTCCTGTGGCTCTCCGGCCGCTACGACTCCGAGGTGTACGCCATCGACACCCGCACCGGGGAACAGCTCGCCCGCATCCCCGTCGGCAGCGGCCCGCACGGCCTCGCGGTCTACCCGCAGCCCGGCCGCTACTCCCTCGGGCACACGGGGATCTTCCGGTGACGAGGCGACTCGCGGTCCTGCGGTCCCGCGGTCCCGCGGTCTCGTCCCGGCACCTTCCGGTGACACATGACAACCGGGCGGGCTGACACGCCTCCATACGAGTGAGGGTCCCCGGCCCGACGCCGCGCAGCCGAGATCGTGATCGGCATGATCACTTCTCGTGTGCGGTGCCGGGCCGCCGCCGTCGTCCTGTCCCTCTCCGCCGTCCTCGCGACCTCCGCCGCGACCGCCCCGGCCCAGAGCCCCACCTCGACGCCCGCCAAGGCCGCGGCCGCCTTCGCGGGGGCCGCCGCCCCCACCTGTCCCCGGTTCGAGGACCCGGTGCACGCCGCCGTCGACCGCCGTGTGGACGTCGGCCGCATCACCCCCGAGCCGGTCTGGCGCAAGAGCTGCGGCACCCTCTACCGCAGCGACAGCAGGGGCCCGGCCGTCGTCTTCGAGCAGGGCTTCCACCCCAAGGACGTCATCGACGGGCAGTACGACATCGAGCAGTACGTCCTGGTCAACCAGCCCTCGCCGTACGTCTCCACGACCTACGACCACGACCTGTACAAGACCTGGTACAAGTCCGGCTACAACTACTACATCGACGCTCCCGGCGGCGTCGACGTCAACAAGACCATCGGCGACCAGCACAAGTGGGCCGACCAGGTCGAGGTCGCCTTCCCCGGCGGCATCCGGACGGAGTTCGTCATCGGCGTCTGCCCGGTCGACAAGAAGACCAGGACGGAGAAGATGAGCGAGTGCGTGAGCAACCCGCACTACGAGCCCTGGCACTGACGCCGTCGCCCCACCGGCCCCGCGCGGTCAACGGTTTCCTCGCGGTCACCGGTCCCCGCGCGGCTGTCGGGGGATGAGCAGGATCTCCGAGCCGACCGGCCGGTAGCCCGCCGACTGGAACGCCCGCACGCTGCGGGCGTTCCCCGGCGCGATCTGCGCCCACAGCGGCTCGGCGGCGAGATGGCGCGCGGCACGCACCAGCGCCCGGCCCAGCCCCCGCTGCCGTACGCCCTCGTCCACCTCGACCGAGACCTCCAGCCGCCCGGCGATCCCCCGGCCGGTCGTCAGGACGCCGCCGTCCACCGTCCAGACCCGTACGTCGTCACGGCGCCGCCGCGCGTACGCGACGCGGGGGTGGCCGGCGTCCACGATCTCCCGCAGCGGGAGCGGCGGTTCGCCCGGCAGGGGCGGGGCGACCAGCATCGCGTCGATGGTCTCGGCCGTACGGCCCGTCCGCTCCATGAGGGCCGCCAGGAACCGCGGGTTCATGCTCGCGGACAGCGCGTCGCACTCCGCCGCCGCGAGACTCTCGCGCACCCACTCCGGATCCTCGTCCGTGAACACGACGGAGTGCGCCGTGAAACACAGGACCCCCGCGTCCCGGGGGGAGTGCTGGGCGACGACGGTCGTACCGCCGTCCGCAGGCGGGAAGACCCCCTCGGCCGCCGCGTCGAGAATGTCCCGCAGACTCTCCATCTCCGTGCTTCCGCCCCTGCCCTTGAGTCTCCACCCACTGGAAGGCCCACACTCGCAGACGTGATCGAGAACGGCACCGAACTTTTCACCATCGGGCAGCTGGCCCGCGGCTCCGGTCTGTCCGTCCGCACCATCCGCTACTGGTCGGACGAGGGCGTCCTGCACCCCGTCACCCGCAGCGCGGGCGGCTACCGGCTGTACGACGCCGAGTCCGTCGCCCGGCTCGAACTCGTCCGGACCCTGCGGGAACTGGGCCTCGGCCTGGACCACGTGCGGCAGGTGCTCGCGGGCGAGACGACGGTCGCGGAGGTCGCGGCCGCGCACGTGGCCGCGCTGGACGCGCAGATCCGTGCGCTGAGGGTGACCCGGGCGGTGCTGTCGACTGTGGCGCGACGCGGCTCGACCGCGGAGGAGATGACGCTGATGAACAGACTGGCCCGGCTGTCCGCCGCCGAACGGGGGCGGATCATCGACGACTTCGTGGAGGAGACCTTCGGCGGACTCGACACCGCCGATCCCGACATCCGCACCCGGCTGCGGTTCAGCCTCGCGGACCTGCCGGAGGACCCCACGCCCGAGCAGGTGGACGCCTGGGTGGAACTGGCCGAGATGCTCCAGGACCCGGGGTTCCGGGCGCGGATGCGGCGGACCGTCGAGTTCAACGCGGCGGACCGGGGGCCGGAGGTCGCGGCGGGCACCTCCCTGTGGTTCATGAGCCGCTTGGTGCAGCTGGCGGGGGAGGCGCTGCGGGCCGGTGTCGACCCGGCCTCGCCCGCCGCCGAGGAGGTGCTGACCGGGCTGCTGGGCGACGCCGACCGGGCCGTCCTGCTGCAACGCGTCACCTCGGCCGCCCACGCCGAGCTGGCCCGGTTCCGGGAGCTGGCCGCGCTGGTGCGGGGTGTGGAGCCGCTCTCGGCGCACACCGAGGAGTTCGCGTGGGTGGTCGCCGCACTGCGCGCTCGGGTGGCCGGTTAATCTGACCTGCGTCAGTAGGACTGTAGGCAGGACTGCCCGGCAGGGGCAGGGCACCAAGAAGGGGCGGATCGGTGGCGGACATCGAGGCAGCGCGCAAGGAGTTCCAGCGGATCGACGCGGACGGTGACGGGTTCATCACCGCCGCCGAGTTCAAGACCGCCCTGGCCCAGCAAGGCGACTGGAACGTCACCGAGTCCGTGGCGGAGGTCATCATCCGCACCCGCGACCTCAACGGCGACAAGCTCCTGTCGTTCGACGAGTTCTGGGCCCACCTGAGCAAGTGAGCCGAGCGGCCGAGGGGCGTTCTCCGTCATGTGCGACGGGGGCGCCCCTTCGTCGTGCCGGGCGGGGGAATAGCGGAGAGCGGGCGGGGGTTGATCCCAGCAATACATGCATATGCATCAAATTAAGGTGGCCTGACATGAAGATCGGCATCATCGGCGCGGGCAATATCGGCGGCAATCTCACCCGACGGCTCACGGCCCTCGGCCACGACGTCTCGGTCGCCAACTCCCGGGGCCCGCAGACCCTCACCGCGCTGGCCGAGGAGACGGGCGCGACCCCGGTCCCGGTGGAGGAGGCGGCACGCGGCGCCGAGGTCGTCGTGGTCACGGTCCCCCTGAAAGCGGTCCCCGACCTGCCGTCCGGCCTCTTCGCCGAGGCGGCGGACGGGGTGGCCGTCATCGACACCGGCAACTACTACCCCCAGCAGCGCGACGGCAGGATCGCCGCCATCGAGGACGACGGCCTCACCGAGAGCCGCTGGACCGAACAGCACCTGGGCCACCCCGTCGTCAAGGCGTTCAACGGCACCTACGCCCAGGACATCCTCGACCGGCCCAGCCCCGCCGGGGCCCCCGACCGCATGGCCCTCCCCGTCGCCGCCGACGACGAGGCGGCCAAGGAGAAGGTCCGCTCCCTCATCGACGACCTCGGCTTCGACACCGTCGACGCCGGAGGCCTCGACGACTCCTGGCGCCAGCAGCCCGACACCCCCGTCTACGGCCTCCAGGCGGGAGTGGAGGCCGTGGCCAAGGCCCTGGCCGAGGCGTCACCGGAACGCCCGGCGGACTTCCGCGGGTGACGGTGCCGGGAGCGACCGGGCCGGCGGAGCGCGGTCAGCCGCCGGCCCGCTCCCGCAGGGCGGCCCGTGCCCGCGCCGGGTTTCAGCTGGTGCCGCCCGAGCGGCCGAAGAACTCGATCTCGGCTATCGCGACCTGCTTCCTGGCGTCGGCGCCGTAGGCGGAGAGCACGGTGAAGCGGACGGTCTCCGCCTCACCGACCCGGAACTTGCGGCGCTGGCCACCGGCGCTCTGGTCGAGGACGAGGGTCTTGGTCGAGACCGAACCGTCGGCGGCGGTGATCTTCGCCTCGATACGGTGCGGGCGGGCCGACTCCCCCCGCTGGTCCGCGTTCTTGGAGACCCCGGGGGTGATGACCACGTCGAGCAGCCGTGTCGGCTGCTCGAAGCGGGCCTCGATCCACTCGCCCTCGCCGGACTGGGTGACACCCGGGCCCCACCACGTGTTGCTGTACGTGTCGAAGGCCAGCTGCGGCTTGTGGCCGGGGAACGAGCGGGACGCCTTGAAGCTGTCCGGGACGACCGACGCGCGCTTGGCGAAGTGGTCACGGGTCGCCTGGTAGGCGTCGTCGGCCTGGAACGCGAGGGTGACGATCAGGGTGAGGACGAGGGCGCCGACCACCCAGCTGAGGATCTGGCCGAAGCCGCGGCGCAGCCGGGGGCGGTCGCCCGCCCACGGGGTCTCGGTGTTGCGGCCGGTCAGCACCCGGCGCCACCACGGCAGCCGGGCCGGTGCCTCCGTACGGCCGGCCATCGGCATCGCGCAGCGTGCGCAGAAGTGCCGGTCCGGCCGGGTGGGTGTCCCGCACCACGGGCAGGGCACACCGCCCTCGGTGCCGAACTCCGGCTGCGGGGCGCGCACTTGGGGGCGCTGCACATCGGGGCGGCCCGGCAGCACGGGGGCGACGGCCGGCTCCGCGGGCGCGCGGGGCTCGGGGTCGGCCACCGGGACCAGGAGGGACCGGGCGCCCGCGGAGCCGGCCGTCGCCCCCGTGC
>NZ_JARGEE010000266.1:0-12667 GCF_033794485.1 Streptomyces sp. MB09-02B | reverse complement strand
GGGTGGTGGCAGGAGGTACGGCTGAAACACGGAGGGCTGCTGTGGCGGCGGGGGCGTGGACACGCCATGAAGCTACTGCACACACAGCTCACCCGGGGCGCGGTAGCCCCTCGCCCGCCGCCTCTTCACCGGCGGGCCCGACATCGTTCATCCCCGCGTCGATCACCGTCCGCACCCCGGCGTCAGCTCATCCCTGTTCGCCCGAAATCCGTCTCCCGCCTTCACAGGGACAGCGGGTCGACCGGCGGCCATGGGTAGCCCAGTTGCTCGGCATCATGCGACCCTCCCCAGACCTCGGCGGTGGCACGGGGGTCGCCCGCGGTCAGCCGCGCTTCAAGGCGCTCGGCTTGGTCGGATGAGGGCTCGGCGGAGATGGGGAGGGTCATGCCGAACTGGAGCCAGGGCAGATCTGCGTCGGCCCGGGTACGGGGATGCCTCAGGACGACATGGATGCGATCGGGTTCCTTGCGGGAGGCCCAGACGCCTTCCAACTCGCAGTCCCATCTGACGAGCCAGTCCTCGTGCCCCCTCAGCCCTGCCTCCAACAGTCGCGCAACCGCCCCTGCAGGCCACTCCCAGCTGCGGTCCTCCCCGGCCCGCAGGACCTCGGCCGCGTACTGACCTGCGGTGAACCGGAGCTCCGGCAGGTCGAAGTCCTGGTTGGCCAGGTCGCGCCAGCCCGCCCAGACAACGTGATGGCCCCTACGCGTGATGGTCACGTACAGCGCGCCACAGCACTCCTCCACACCGCACCCGGACCAGGCAAGGCGAACCTCGTGGGGCGTCGCCGTGGCGTGCAACGGCCCGTCCTGGCCCAGCAGATGCCTGGGGCCCACTCCCAGATACCGGGAGCCTCCTACGCCACCGGGGACCACCTCGGCCAGGAGATCCCGGCCGTTGACGATCGGGCGGACCTCCACGACGCCCTCGTCGGGCGGAGGGCACGCGATGCTCAGACTGAGAAGGTCCGGTCTCCTGGTCATCGGCCGATGATCGCGGAGCCGCCTCGCACCTGTCCTGTGAATTCGCATGACCTCCGCCATGTAGGCCGACTATCCGGTGACTCTGCCCGAGCGTGGTTGGGCGCGCAGGGCAGGCAGCCGGGCACAGTCCTCCGCTCCGGCCAGGCTGGCGCCCAGGGCCAGGAGCGAGAGGAGCCGCACAGGCCGGCCGGTTGTGGCGGCGGCCTCTAATTTGTGGTGGCCGTCGAGGAGGAAGTGGGTCAGGCCCCAGTGCGCGGAGGGGGCACCGCCCAGGCCGAGGGCGGGTCGGCACACGTCCAGCGTGGAGATCGCCACCGCCGTGGGGACCGTTCCCTGTCCCATGAACGCGGCGTACTCGTCGACACGGTGCCTCTCGTTCCATGTCGGGGGGACCATGGGCACGACGAATTCGTAGAGGTGGGCGTCCGCGTCGACCGCGGTCTCGAAGGTCCGGTAGTACGGGGTGTGCGGGTACTCGGGGAGGCCCCAGAACTGATCGATCCCCCACGTCGTGACCTGTTCACCGCTGAAGTAGTCGCCTTCCTTCCCCGGGATGATCAGCCGGGGTTCCACGCTCAGGAGCAGCGGGAGGTACTCGCCTTCTGGCAGCAACGCACCGAACGCCTCGATCACCCCGCCGCCGTCCGGATCATCAGGATCGTCCAGCGAGCCGATGAGCCGTTCCTGCATGCTTTCCAGAGACAACTTCTCTCGCGCGGTCTCCAGTCTGCGGAACAGGAGCGGGCACGTTCCGCAGTAGAAGCTGAGCTCGAAGGCGGGCTCGTCGTCGACCATGAGCAGACGGCGTCGCGGCCCGCCACCGAGCTCCTGCAGTTCCGTATCGAAGCGCAACCGCGCCTCGGAAGAAGGGACACCGAGACTGCGGGGGCCGCCCGTTCTGATCATCACGGGACGACCGTACGGGACGTCGTGGACCGGCTCCACCGAGTACTGAGGGTGGATCTGGCCGGGGGCATGCATACGTACGATCGAAGGATCCGACCCGATCACCGGGTTCAGGCCGCGATGAGCTCCTGGTCGCGGTCCGGTGTCCTGGCCTTGGGCTTCTTGTTCGGCAGCGAGAGCCGGATGACCTTGCGCCACGCGGAGAACACCTGCTTGGGCAGCGGCCCGGTGACGTATTCCAGCTCGTACTTCTCGAACAACGCGCGCACCTTCACCGCGACCTCGGCGTACCGGTTGCTCGGCAGGTCCGGGAAGAGGTGGTGCTCGATCTGGTGCGACAGGTTGCCGGTCATGAAGTGCATGGCCTTGCTGCCGCTGATGTTCGCCGAGCCCATCATCTGACGCAGGTACCACTGGCCGCGCGTCTCGCCCTTGATCGACCGGCGCTCGAAGACCTGCACGCCCTCGGGGAAGTGCCCGCACATGATCACCGAGTGGGTCCAGATGTTGCGGACCAGGTTCGCGGTGAACGTGGCGGCGAGCGTCGTGAGGAACGACGGGCCCGACAGCAGCGGGTGGATCACGTAGTCCTTGAGCACCTGCTTGCGGATCTTGCGGCCCACAGCCCTGGCCCGCGCGCGGAACTCCGGGTTGTTGCGGCGGCGCTTGTGCAGGTTCTTGCCGAGTTCCAGGTCGTACGCCGCGATGCCGTACTCGAAGAAGCAGGCGTTGATGAGGTTCCACAGCGGCTGGCCGAGGTGGAACGGGTGCCACCTCTGGTCCTCGTCGACGCGCATGATGCCGTAGCCGAGGTCGTTGTCCTTGCCGATCACGTTGGTGTACGTGTGGTGCAGCTCGTTGTGCGAGTGCTTCCACTGGTCGGCCGGCGAGACATGATCCCATTCCCACGTGGTGGAGTGGATCTTCGGGTCCCGCATCCAGTCCCACTGGCCGTGCAGGATGTTGTGGCCGATCTCCATGTTGTCCATGATCTTCGCCACGGACAGGCCGGCGGTGCCGATGATCCACGCGGGCGGGAAGAACGAGAACAGCAGCACGCCCCGGCTGACCAGCTCCAGCCTGCGCTGCGCCGAGATGACCTTGCGGATGTAGGCGGCGTCCTTCTCGCCACGGTCGGCGATCACCTCGTCGCGGATCGAGTCCAGCTCGCGCCCGAGCTCCTCGATCTGCTCCGGGGTCAGGTGGGCGGTGGGGTCGATGGCGGTCAAGGTGCTCCTACCGTTCGATGTCGCAGGGGCCCGCCGCGGCGGACACACAGGTCTGGATGAGGACGCCCGGCTCGGCCTCGGTGATCTCGCCGGTGCGCAGGTCGCGGACGGCGCCCGCCTTGAGCGGCGTGACGCAGCCGAAGCAGATGCCCATGCGGCACCCGGACGGCATGAGCACGCCGGCCTCCTCGCCGACGTCCAGCAACGGCGTCGTGCCGTCCGCGTCGACGGTCTTGCCGGT
This sequence comes from Streptomyces sp. MB09-02B, assembly GCF_033794485.1. Taxonomy (NCBI): domain Bacteria; kingdom Bacillati; phylum Actinomycetota; class Actinomycetes; order Kitasatosporales; family Streptomycetaceae; genus Streptomyces; species Streptomyces sp. MB09-02B. Next base: position 9,308 of record NZ_JARGEE010000266.1, on the reverse strand, counting down.
GGTGCTGAACGTGACCTCGCCACCCACACTGTCGTCGGCGAGGACGATTCCGGGGCGGAAGCGTTCGGTGTGCAGGCGCTCCAGGACACCGTGCGCGGTCCAGTGCTCTTCGGCGGCGTCGAGCAGGCCCGCGGGCCCGCAGGCCCAGGTCTCGCGCTCGGCCCAGTCGGGCACCAGTTCGTCGAGACGGGCGATGTCGAGCATGCCGTCCGTGTCGGTGTGCACCTCGGTGAGACGCAGCCTGTCGCCCGCGACCAGGTCGTGCAGCTCGTCGCGGAAGATCACGTCCTGCGGCTGTGGCGCGCAGTGGACCATGACGGCGTCGTCGAACTCGGTGTCGCGCAGCATGCCCATCACGGGCGTGATGCCGCTGCCGGCCGTCAGGTAGAGCACCTTGGCGGGCTTGGCCTCGGGCAGGACGAAGTCGCCGGTCGCCTGGTCGAGGTGGATCAGCGTGCCCGGTGCCGCCCTGCGGACCAGGTGGTTGCTGACCTTGCCGTCCGGGATCGCCTTCACGGTGATCGTGACGCGGCCGTCCTGGCGGTGTGTCGGCGAGGTGATGGAGTACGCACGCCACAGGCGCACCCCGTCGACGTCGACCCCGATCCGCACGTACTGACCGGCCGTGTGGCCCCGCCAGCCCCGCCCCGGTCTGATCACGACGGTCGCGGCGTCACCCGTCTCGGGGTGCACGGCCTCGATGCGCCCACGCAGGTCAGCGCCCGCACGCAGCGGGCTGACCAGGTCGAGGTAGTCCGACGGCAGCAGCGGCGTCGTGACCATCTCCAACAGTTTCCACGCCCTGCTGCGGAGGGCTGTACTCGTCATGACTCCAGCTTGCTGCGCCTCAGGGCGTAAAGTCCTGACCGCAGGACGTGAATCTGGTCGACTGAATTGTTCGCAGGGAACAAAAACGTGAGCCATGCAATCCGGAGGGCCAGCGAACTGGCCCTGGACGAGACGACGGTCACCGCACTTCGGGCCGCGCTGAGGACCACCGCCGACGAGGTCGTCCAGGCGATCATCGACGAGGTCCCTTCCTACGCCAACGCCCTGTCGGGGCACATGGGCGCCACCATCCGCCGGGCCGTCCGCACCGCCCTGGGGCACTACCTGGACCTCGCGAGCGGCAACGCCACGGGCGGCGACGCCGGTGACGCGGCCTACGAGCTGGGCCGCGGCGAGGTGCGCGACGGCCGTTCGATGGACGCCCTCCTCAGCGCCTACCGCGTCGGCGCCCGCGTGGCCTGGCGATGCCTGGCAGCCGGTGCCGTACCCGCGGGTCTGCCCGCCGCCGAGGTCGCCAAGTTCGCCGAGCTGACCTTCGCCTACATCGACGAGCTCTCCGCCGCGAGCGCCGCGGGCCACGCCGACGAACTGGCCGCCCAGGGCCGGGCCCACGAGCGCCACCTGGAGCACCTGGCCCGCGACCTCCTCGCCGGCGCGAGCCGGGACGTGCTGCTGGCCTCCGTTCAACGGGCCGGATGGCAGCCACCGGTTTCGCTGACCGCGGTCCTGCTGCCCGCCGCCCAGGCCCGGCCTGCCTACCGCGCGCTCGACCCGGGCACCCTCGTCCTCGACGATCTGCCGGACGCCACCGGTGTGCTGCTCGTCCCCGACGCCGACCGATCGCATCTCCTGCGGCAGCTGACCGACCGCACCGCCGTGGTCGGCCCGGCCCGGCCATGGACGCGTGCGTCCGCCTCGTACGCACGAGCCGTACGCGCGCGCTCCCTCTCCTCCGATATCCGCGACACCGAGAACCATCTGCCCGAGCTGGTGCTGAGCGCCGACGCGGACGCGTTGGCGGACCTGCGTGCGCGAGCCCTCGCACCGCTGCGGACCTTGCCCGCCGCGACCGCGCAGCGGCTGGAGGAGACGTTGCGGGCGTGGCTGCTGCACCAGGGCAGGCGGGACGAGGTGGCGGCGGCGCTGTTCGTCCACCCCCAGACCGTCCGGTACCGGATGTCGCAGCTGCGGGAGCTGTTTCCGGATCTCGCATCGCCGCACCGGGTCCTTGAACTGACCCTGGCGGTCGGCCTTCGGAACAGCTGACGCATACTTCGACCGCCCCGCCCCCTTGTCTCTCTCGCAACACCCACTCGCCGCGTCCAGGCCCTCGATATCGGGCAGGACTTGATCAACCAGAGGAGGAGAGTGCATGAGTGGCCAGGTGAGCAGCACCCCCGCCCCGGGCACCGACGCCGGCCCAACCTGCTGCTGGCTGCCGCGCGCCGCCTCGGCGCACCCCTCGACTCGACCGGCGCGTTTCTGACATGGGTGATGACGCGCTGGGACCAGGTGAGCTCCCTGATGCTCGCCCGACTGACGCAAACGAACGAAAGCGCCCGATGCGCCACCCTGCTGCCGGTTCTGCCGGTTCTGCCGGTTCTGCCGGTTCTGCCGGTTCTGGCGGCGCTGCCGCAGCCGCTGGCACTGATCGAGGTCGGAGCCTCGGCCGGGCTCTGTCTCTACCCGGACCGGTACCGCTACCTCTATGACCGGAGTCAGGCATCGGGTCCCGCAGACAGCCCGGTCATCCTTCCGTGCCGCACCGGGCCGGTGCCGATACCACGTCAGCTGCCCGATGTCGTCTGGCGGGCCGGGTCGACCTCAACCCACTCGACCCCTCCGATCCCGGAGACGCCAACTGGCTGGAGAGCCTGGTCCGGCCGGAGCAGACCGAGCGGCTGCAGCGGCTGCGCGGCGCCCTCGATGTGGCACGGGCCGAGCCCGCGCCCATGGTTCGGGGCGACCTGAACGAGACAGTGAGCAGACTGGTGGCTCAGGCTTCTGAGGGGGCTACGCCCGTGGTCTTCTACAGCGCGGTCCTGGCCTACCTCTCCTCCGACGCACGCGCCCAGTTCGCGCGAACGATGCGGAATCTCCCATGCCGCTGGATCTCGAACGAGGCCCCCAGCGTCTTCCCCACGCTGCTCACTCCCTGCCTGAACCGGTCCCCACCGAACGCGCCACGTTCGTGCTGGCCCTCGACGAACGCCCCATCGCCTTCACAGGACCCCACGGCGAGCATCTCCACTGGCTCGATGCCGGGCTGCGCGTCTCCCACGATGAGGCGCCCTGCCAGTGGAGCATGACCGAGCCAGCTGCCTGTGCCCCGCCCGGCACGATCTCGTCCAGCTCGTCGGGCTCCACGACGACGCGAACGGATGGCGGCCTGGCCCGAGGACGAACAGGCCGAGTTGGAGGACGCCGCCGCAGTGCTTCGCCGCGTCCGGGCCAGGGGCGACCACAAGCTCCTGCCCTTGACCGTGGTCCTCAAGGCAAGAGGATGAGACGGCTGCCAGAACCCCCGCTGAGGTCCTCGCCGAGTCCGGGCGGAATGGCGTCATGGGCGGTTGTCGAGCGTCGGTGAAGTCGGTCCAGGCCGGTCGCCCATGCCGTCAGCGCGGCGAAGTCGTCGATGGCGAGGCCGCGTCGGGGATCGATTCGGTGCAGCAGGGCGGGACCGTCGTGGTGTTCCTCCACCCAGGCGCGATCGGCCTCGGTGATCTCGTCGTCGATCCAAGCGAACGCACGGCCTTTCGCCCACGCGACGATCTCCGGCGTCTTCCAGAACACACCGCCGCCGGGCCGGGCCCGCGGTGAGGACCAGGGAATGAAGGGCAGCTCGGGCAGTCCCAGGAGTGGCGCGATGAAAGCGTTGGCTTCTTCTTCCCAGGTCGTCGCCCACACAAGGTCGAAGGGAAGGGCATCCAGCGCCGGGCCGTGATCCGGGTTGAGCCACACCCGCAGCGGCCTCACGGGCTTGCTCGGCAGCCCCCACTCAGTCAGCCGGCGCCGCTCGGCGGCCTCCCAACGAGGCGTCAGCAGGCGGTGCGTCTGATGGCCCACGGTACCGCCCGATGACGAGACCGCCCAGTGAAATACCGGCGCGTAGGCTGTTTCAGAAGGACCGGTATATGCGGTCGGGATCGGCGGAGGCTGCCTCGGCGAACTCCGCGAAGTCCATGTCGGCGATCGACAGATTGGCGTGCACGTCGTGAACGCCGGCTGGGGCGGTCCGGAACCCTCGGGGCGGCGGCGGGGAGTCGATGAGCTCCTGGTAGCACATCGGGCCGAGGTCTTCCTCTTCGTCCTCGGTGATGTCGAGGGCGAGTAGCGCGCGATGGGCGGACTGCATCGTGACCCGGTCGGCGAGGAACACAACGCTCAGGTTCTCGTCCGGCCTCGCCTCGTTGAGGACCTCATCGGGCGTGCGATTGGCCCAGGCTGCATCGTCGACGAGGTGAACAGAGGGTTCAAACTCGCCGTCGTCTCCCCACGGCTGAGCCAGGTCCGCGACCACCGCCCGCCATGCAGCCTCGTCCGCATAGTCGGTCCGGATGATCAGGGCATCCCCGGTGGCGTGTCTGCCTCGGCGTACGATCCATTGGCGTCAGTAGACGATTGACACGATCTGGCAGGCCGCTTCGGCCAGTTCGCGGTCGCCGGCGATACGGGCGCGGGCCAGGGCAGTCTCCGGTTGGATGCCGCGGGTGCACAGGCGCCACGCAGTCTCCGAGTCCAGATTCACGAGCGCGGCAGGACGTTCGGTGTCCGGCTCGGCGAGTGACCAGATGTCCCCGGTGGCTGTCGCTGTCCACGTGCCACCGGCCGGGCCGTCGATCCGCACCTGGACTTGAGTACCGACCGGCGCGGTGGCCTCACGCAGGGTGCGGGGCAGGGCTCGCATGAAGGTGTCCAGAACCACTTGCTGCGGGCGAGGATCAGGATCGGTGCCCCGCCCGACGGCGTGGCGAATCTGCTGACGATGGGTCCAGAACTCGGTGAAGTCGCGGGCGCTGTCCAGCCACATCGGCGCCGGATCGACGCCGGCCCATGACACTCCCAAGGACGGGGCGTCGGGGTCGGTGGCTTCGAAGAACCGGACGACCTGACCGCCGAGCAGGTCGAGGGTGTCGGTGAGGGCGGCCGGGCTCACCCGGCACTGGGCATCCACCCATTCCTGGTTGATGCGGTGGATGAACGCCTCCAGAGTCTCGCCCGGTGCGAGGGTGGGGCCTTCCTGGTGACCGTCGCGGTCCCGGGCAAGCCGGCCGTAGAAGTCGCCCAGGACGTGGGCAGCAAGATCTCGCACGGTCCAGCCCGGTAGCGCCTCCTTGGCCCAGTCGGCGGGCGCCAGGCCGCGCAGCGTGGTCATCAGCGCGGCCTGCTCCGGGGCAAACAGGGGGCGGGCATCGATCGGGGCACCCAGCCACGGATGGCTCGGCACGTTATTGAGCCGGGTATTCATGGCTCGAACCTCCCAACCGAGCCGACCGTTTCGCTAGTGGATTTCCCACGCAGGCCTCACTTTCGGCTGCTTGCGTAACCGCGCCAACTGGCCACATGTCGGGAAATCCTGACGCTTGGCCCGGCCGTACATCTGTCGCTTGAGCATGATGATGCGGTTCACGGCGCCCTCGGTGCCGCCAGAACTCCACTCCGGGCTGAGTCCGGCCGTACGGCGTCGACTTCGCGGCGCAGATGGCATGCGAAGCCGGTGCGTCCGGGCAGTTGGCTGGCTTCGACGGCGTCGATCACTGAGGATCCGCGCCCTTCCGACGGCTCAGCGCTGACCCGGACCACGGGCGGCCTCTAGGTGGCCGCCGTTCGCGTGAGCGTGGGTGGCGCGGTCGCGATGATGGTGTCGAGGGTGGCGCGGGCGGCCTCGAGTGCGTGAATGGAGGCGGTTATCCGTTCACGCTCACGGTGGAGGTCGTCGACGAGTTCGGGGCAGTCGGCGATGAGCCGCTCTCCGTCCTTGCCCATGCACGGCAGGACGTCGGCGATCGTGGCTGTGGACAGGCCGGCGGCCAGGAGGTTGCGGATGTGCGCCACCACGACCACATCCGATGGTGAGTACTCCCGATAGCCGCTCGCGCGTCGAGTCGGGGCGAGCAAGCCCTGATCCTCGTAGTAGCGGAGCAATCGCTCGCTGACACCGGTGCGACGCGTGAGCTCGCCGATTCGCATGGGTCCTCCCGGGCTTGACTCTGACACCGGTGTGAGACTTTAGCGTCGGCTGCATGACAAGACGATCGGTCGTGACCACCGAACAGGCGAGCCCCCGGACTTGGCTGGGGCTTGCGGTGCTCGCCCTGCCCACCCTCCTGCTCGCCGCAGACGTCACGGTGCTCTACCTGGCCACACCACACCTGGCGGCGAGCCTGCGGCCCACCGCCACCGAACTGTTGTGGATCACCGACAGCTACGGGTTTCTGATCGCCGCCTTCCTGGTGCCGATGGGCAGCCTCGGTGATCGCATCGGACGCCGCCGGTTACTGCTCATGGGCGCCGCGGCGTTCGCCGCTGGATCGGTCGTCGCCGCCTACGCACCGACGCCGACGGCTCTCATCGCGGCGCGCGCACTGCTCGGTGTCGCCGGTTCGACGCTGATGCCGTCCACGCTCGCGCTGATCAGCAACATGTTCCGCGACCCGACGCAGCGCGGGATGGCCATGGGAATCTGGGCGGCGTGCCTTTCGGGTGGCGTCGCGCTCGGCCCCGTCGTCGGCGGCGCGCTGCTGGCATCGTGGTGGTGGGGTTCTGCTTTCCTCATCGCCGTGCCCGTGATGGCGCTGTTGCTGGTCACAGCGCCATGGGTACTGCCAGAGCATCGTGACCCCGCGCCCGGTCGCATCGACCTGATCAGCGTCGCCCTCTCCTTGGCGACCGTGCTGTCGGTGATCTACGGCATCAAACACCTCGCCGCGGGCGGCCCCATCACGACCAGCATGGTTTCGATCGCCGCGGGCATCGCTTCCGGTGCCTTGTTCGTGCGGCGTCAACTGGTGATTCCTGACCCGTTGATCGACGTGCAGTTGTTCGGCATGCGGCAATTCCGGGTCGCGATGATCGTGATGACGGTCGGCATCTCCGCAACCGCGGGCGTCTACCTGCTCGTCACGCAGTACCTGCAACAGGTTGCCGAGCTGTCGCCGTTGCAGGCGGGCCTGTGGTTGCTCCCGTCGTCCGGCGCGATGGTCCTGACCTCCGTACTGGCCCCCGGACTCGCACGGAGGTTCCCACCCGGACGGATCGTCGGCATCTCGCTGCTGGCCTCTGCGGCCGGGTTCGCGACCCTCACCCAACTGACCGCGGAGTCGGGACTGCCACTGGTCGTGCTTAGCATCGTCGTCGTCTATCTCGGGCAGGGACCGATCATGGCCCTCGGCACCGATCTCATCGTCGGCTCGGCACCACCGGGCAAGGCCGGAGCAGCGTCGGCACTGTCCGAAACCGGCACCGAATTCGGACTCGCCCTCGGCGTCGCGGTCCTGGGCAGCATCGGTGCCGCCGTGTATCGGCAGCACATCGGCGTCCACATCCCGCACACCCTGCCGCCGGATTCCGCAAACGCCGCCCGGGAGGGCCACAGCCAGGCGGCGGCGGCCTCGACGGAACTACCACCGGCAGCCGGTGCAGACCTGCTGCACGCCGCCGACGCGGCATTGACCTCGGGCCTCGCGGTGATCGCCGCGATCGCTGCCGCAGTGTCCGCAGGGCTGGCCATCCTTGCGTGGCGAGCCGACTGATGTGCACTCGCGGGCCTCAAGACCTCTCAGATCACCAGGGACAGCAGAAGGACGAAGAGCAGCGAGACCGACGTGACACGGGCCGACCTCTTCTGCTCCTTCCTCAATAGGTGCCGCATCGCTGGACTTCGGGCCGCGTCCCGGTGGAGCCGCCCGCAGGCGAAGCATCAGCGCCCCGCGGGACTCGCGTGTGCTTACGGCCGCCGGGGGAGGGGAAGTGATGATCTCCATGACGAGCGTGATGCAGAACTACGGTCTCCTGTGGACCGACCCGGACGGCACCCCCCAGGCGTCGGGCTGCAGGTATGACAAACGGTCCGCGAAGCATCGCCGCACCGAACTCAAAGCCGTGGGCTGCACTCGCGTCGAGATCGTGCCGGTCAGGCCGGGTGAAGTTCCCGAGCCTGTTTCCGGCGAAGCAGGATGAGGCAGACACGCCGACCAGGTGGACCCCGTCCAGTGCGATCTCCGCCGGCGCAAGAAACTCGGCCTGTACACCACCTTCGACACCTCCGGCCTCTTCGGCGCCCGCGCGTGGCGCTCAGCAGCACGACGCGCAGGGCACCCCCTTCCTGCTGAGCGACACGCCCGCCCCGGACCCGGGTTTGTCTGAGCGCATTCAGTTCCCTGCCAGTGCTTCCTCGCGCGCACCTGATCGTGCCGCCCCAGGCAACGGAAAGTTGGCGGCCAGGACAGAGGTGTATCCGGTGGGGCCGAGGACGACGAGTACCTCGCGGTCACGCGTCAGGCGCCTGGCCGCTCGCTGGGCCCGTTCGGTCTCGCCCCGGTCGCCCACCACCTTGCAGGCCAGCGCGAACGGCTTGTGCTCGCGGGCGTTGAACCGCTCCACGGCCAGCCGGGCGGCCCGTCCTGTGCGTTCCCCGCCCCCTTCTGCGGGCCGCTGAGGTCCGGGTCGTGGACCGTGCGGTAGAGGAGCGCGTCCGCCGCGCCGGTGCCGAACGGCGGACGTCCGTTGGCTGCGTACGCCAGGACGCAGCCCAGGGAGAACACATCGCTCGGTGGGCCCACCGGGCTGGGCCTGCTCGGCGGAGAGGAACCCGGGCGTGCCCACCATCATGTCGTCCGTGGTCAGCTCCGTCGCCTCGGCGGCCGTGGGCCCCGCGATGCCGAAGTCGATCAGCCGGGGCCCGTCGAGGGCGAGCAGGCACTCGCCGCGACGTGGTCGGCCTGCGGCGCGGCCCGGCTGAACAAGTTCACGCAGGGCCGGTGTTCAGCCCAAAGATCGGATCTGGAGTTCGGCTGGTTGATGACCAGCCGACCTCTGTCATCAGCTGGGGCCTGGGGGATCCCGCCCGGTGGGTTTGGCGTACGACGGCGGGCGGGCCCGAAGGGGCCTCCCGCCGTCATCTGCCTCCGCAAGCCCGCAGGCTGTCCTGTGTCAGCCTGCGGGCGCGGGGACGACCGGCACGCAACGCCGTAGTGTCACCGTGGCCAAGGGCAGTGCTTCTCAGCCGAGTGTCCAGTTGACGGTGTCGGTGTAGGTGGAGCCGTTGATGGTCGCGGTGACCGTCACGGTGTTCTGTCCGGGCCGCAACGTGATGCTGGGCCATCTGAAGATGTGGTCGCCGCTGCTCAGCGTGGACAGGGTGACGCCGTTGAGGGTGGCGGTGACCCTGTCCGCGTTGGAGTAGACCTTCAGTTCGGTGCTGGCGTCGGTGCGCTGGGTCCAGCGGCGGCTGGTGATGTGGAGGGTGGGAGTGTCGGCCCAGTTGGCCTTGTACCAGTAATAGGCGTCCTTGCGGATCT
>NZ_JARGEE010000265.1:0-12667 GCF_033794485.1 Streptomyces sp. MB09-02B | reverse complement strand
CCCCTTGGCCCCCTTGGTCTTCTTGGCCCCCTTCTTGCCCCTGGCCACGATCATGTCGGTCAGCAGGGCCGTTCCCGGGGCGAGTGCGGCCCAGGTCGCGCCGTGCCAGGAGAGGAAGGCGATCGCCGAGGTGGGGAACTTGGTGCGCACGTCGTCCAGCGCGTCGTCCAGGGCGTCACCGGCCAGGTCGAGGACCAGCTCCTCCAGGCCCGGGTTGTGGCCGACGAGCAGCAGGGTCCGCACCCGGTCGGGGGTCTCGTGCACCACGTCCAGCAACTCGGGCACCTCGGCCGCGTAGACCCGCGCCTCGTGCCGTACGGGCGGTGGCGTGCCCCACTCCGCCGCGGCCAGTTCCCACGTCTGCCGTGCCCGTACGGCCGTGGAGCACACGGCCAGGTCGGGCAGGCAGTCCGCCTCGGCGAGGGCCCGTCCGACGGCGGGGGCGTCACGGCGGCCCCGGGGGGCCAGGGGCCGCTCGTGGTCGGGGACACCCACCGGCCAGGCGGACTTGGCGTGCCGCAGGACGATCAGTCTGCGCAGCGGGCCCGCTTTGGCGCGCGCCTTCATGCCGATGCTCCGATCTGCCGGGTGAGCTCCAGTCCGAGGAGCCGGTCGGCGTAGGCGTACGTCTCGAACCGCGCCCCGTCCGGTACGTCCGGCGCGCCCTCCACGTCCCGCAGTACGTCGAGCACCGCGCGTACGTCCAGGTCGTCCTCCCAGGCGGCGCGCAGGGCCTGCCGTACGGGCTCGGGGACCGGCCGTGACGGTCGCGTCGCCCACGCCGCCACCGCCGTGCGCCAGTGGTCGAGCGTGTCGGCGGCCTCGGTGAGCGCGGTGGCGTCGAGGGTCGCGGGTGTCCGGCGAGGGTGGGTGAGCAGGGCGAGCCGGAGGGTGGTGCCCGACGCGGCGGGCGCCTCGGTGCCACGTACCGGGGCGACCTCGACCGTGATGTCGGTGTCGGGGCCCTCGGCGTCGTCCGCGCGGACGGAACCGTCATCGGAGCCGTCACCGGAGCCCTGACCGGAACCGTCACCGGAGCCGTCGGCGTGGTCGGGGCGCCTCGGCTTCGACTCCCCCGAGCCGGTCACGCGCAGCACGCGTTGTCCGCCCCTCGTCGCGGTGGTCTCGTTCGGCCGGACGCCGAGGTCGTCGGCGCGCCGCCGCAGTTCGGCGGGTGGGTCGGCGACGAGGAGGACGGGGCTCCCGCTCAGTTCCAGGGCACGGGCGAGGACGTCGGCGACCAGCAGGACCCGCAGGGCCGAGGTGTCGTCCCCCGGTACATGGGCGTGGACGCGGGTCAGCGCCCTGCGGATCTCGGCGGGTTCGCCGCTTCGGGCGTCGGTGATACGCAGCACGGGGTGAGCGTAGGCGGGGAAACGGCCGGACGCAGTGCGGAGGACGGCCTTCCGGTGCGCGAGCCGCCATGAACGCACCAGTGAGGGGCCGGGCGCCGGGAATCGCCGGACACCGCACGCTGTTGGGGCAGACAGGCCCCGCCGGGCGTCTCGTACGGACAGACGGCCAGACGGACGGACGGACGGCCAGACGGACGGCTCGTGCGGACAGACGGACAGACGGACAGACGGACAGACGGACAGAGGAGACGGCACATGTACGGCGACCCCGCCACGATCCGCAAGATCCTGACGGAACTCGGCGACACCTGGGCGGTCGTCGGCCTGTCCACCAACCGTGAACGGGCGGCGTACGGCGTCGCGCAGGTCCTCCAGCGCTACGGCAAACGCGTCGTCCCGGTGCACCCCAAGGCCGAGTCGGTCCACGGCGAGCAGGGCTACGCCTCCCTCTCCGACATCCCCTTCCCCGTGGACGTCGTCGACGTCTTCGTCAACAGCGAGCTCGCCGGACCCGTCGCCGACGAGGCGGCCCGCATCGGTGCCGGGGCGGTCTGGTTCCAGCTGGGTGTGGTCGACGAGGACGCCTACCACCGCACCCGCGAGGCCGGCCTGGAGATGGTCATGGACCGCTGCCCGGCGATCGAGATCCCCCGCCTGGGCTGACGCCGCCGGACGGTAACGGACGCGGCCCGCGCGTGGGAGCAACGGGGCCGCGGCACATCGGGCTTTGCCGGGTGTCGCACGGGGGTGCGACACTGGGCCGCTGCGGAATCGGCGGAGCATACGGGGGCGTGATGGGCCAGGCGGTGACCGCGGCCATGCTGCGGGTGGCGGATGTGCACAAGACCTACGGACGGGGTGCCGGCGCCGTGCACGCGCTGCGCGGCGTCTCCTTCGAGGTCCCTCAGGGGGAACTCGTCGCGCTGAAAGGACGCTCGGGCTCGGGCAAGACCACTCTGCTCAACATCGTCGGCGGTCTGGACGAACCGGACAGCGGCCGCGTCACCATCGACGGTCTGCACCTCGGTGACCAGGGTGAGGACGCCCTCCTCGCGCTGCGCCGGGAGCGCATCGGCTTCGTCTTCCAGTCGTTCGGGCTCATCCCCATCCTCACGGCCGCCGAGAACGTGGGCGTGCCGCTGCGTCTGCGCAGGGCGGACCCGCGCGAGCGGCGGGAGCGCGTGGAACTGCTGCTGTCCCTCGTGGGGCTCGCGGACCATGCGGCGCAGCGGCCGGGCGAGTTGTCGGGCGGGCAGCGCCAGCGGGTCGCCATCGCCCGTGCCCTGGCCAACAGTCCCTCGATCCTCATCGCCGACGAGCCGACCGGCCAGTTGGACGCGGAGACCGGGCACTCCGTGATGGAACTGCTGCGCGCGGTCGTCCGCAGCGAACGGATCACGGCTCTCGTGGCCACCCATGACTCGACGCTCCTCGACCTCGCCGATCGCGTGCTGGAGCTGAAGGACGGCGAGATCACCGAGTCCTGAGGGTGTGTCTCAGGGCCCCGGCTGTTCCCCGGCGGAATTCGAGCCGCGACGGGCGTCGTGGGCGTCACGGGCGTCGCGGGCGTTGTGAGTGTCGCGGGCGTCGTCCGGGCGGACGGCGATGTGGTCGGGTTCCAGTTCCAGGGCGACGCGGTCGCGCATCCCCAGGGCGCGGGTGTACTCGGCGGGGAGTTGGAGACGGCCGGCGCGGTCGAGCATGGCGTACTCGCGGGCGACCAGGTTCTCCTGGCCGGTGGCGGAGTCGACCTCGCTGTGGCGCAGGACCTCCGTCGCCGTGCGCCCGTCCCGGATGGCGACCGTACGGCGGACCTCATCGGCAACGGACTGGTCGTGGGTGACGATCACGATGGTCGTCCCCAGCTCCTCGTTGGCGGTGCGGAAGGCCGCGAAGACCTGTTCGGCGGTGTGGGAGTCGAGTTCGCCGGTGGGCTCGTCGGCGAGCAGCACCGCGGGGTCGTTGGCGAGGGCTACGGCGAGGGCGACGCGCTGCTGCTGGCCGCCGGACATCTCGTGCGGTCGCCGGTCCCGGCACGCGGCGACGTCCAGCAGGTCGAGCAGTTCCATGGAGCGCTCGGCCCGGGCTCGGCGTCCGCCTCGGACGCGGGCCAACTGCAGGGGCAGGGCGACGTTCTGCGCGGCGGTCAGATAGGGCAGGAGATTGGCGGAGGTCTGCTGCCGGACGAAGCCGACGGTCCTGCGGCGGTAGGCGAGTCGTTCCTTGGCGGACATCGTGACCAGGTCGTGGTCGGCGACGCGGGTCGCGCCGGCGGTGGGTCTGTCCAGTCCCGCGAGGATGTTCATGAGGGTGGACTTGCCGCTGCCCGAGGCGCCGACCAGGGCCAGGAGTTCCCCCTTGCGCACGAGGAGGTCGAGACCCTGCAATGCCTGCACCTCCACGCCGTCGGCGGTGAAGATCCGCACCAGGCGGTCGCAGCTGATCAGGGCGTCCTGGCCGTAGGCGGCGGCGTCGCGCGCGGCGAGGGCACGGTCGGCGAGCTCGTGGAAGGTCGGGCTGCTGGTCATCGGCTGCTCCTGGGCGGTCGGAGGGACACGGGCCGGTGGCGGAGTGGGCTTGGTCGCGGGGGTCTGCGCACGGTCGGAAGGGCTCTAGGTGTCACCGAGCCGCAGTTCGCGCACCGAGCCACGTCGGCTGGTCCACCAGGCCTGGCCGGCGGGCACCCCGACGGCCAGGAGCTGCACGGCGAGCGCCGGAACCGCCAGCGAGAGCGGATCGGTGCGCAGCACGGCCCCTTCCACAGCGGACGGGGATGCCAGGGCGATGGCCGTGAGGTCCACACCGGGTGACAGCAGCTGGATGGCGACCCAGCCGGTCAGCACGCCGCCGGCCGCGGCCAGGAACGCCTGGGGGAGGGCCGTGAGGATCAGCAGTCGGCGGCCCTGGGCCCGGGTCATGCCCATCGTGCGCAACCGGGCGAGGAGGGCACCGCGTTCGGGCGCGGTGCGCAGCACGGTCAGCACGAGCGCGAGGATCGCGTACCCGGCGCCCGCGGCGACGGCGACGGCGTAGAGGCGTTCCGCGCCGGACTGGAGCGGTGACTCGACGTGCCGTGTACGTTCCTCGGCGCGCAGCCGGACGGTCGCCGCGGTGCCGTCCGCCGCCGAGCGCAGCGCCCGGCCGTTCAGCGCGTCACCGGTCAGCAGCAGCGTCGTCGTACGCGCCGCGACCCGGGGAAGGCCGGCCCGGTCCACGATCAGGAAGTCGTCACCGGCCACGGCCGGGGTGCGGTCCCGGACCAGGACGATGCGGACGGTGACGGAGGTGCCGTCCGGGAGCAGGACGGAGTAGGGGCCGGTGCCGTACTCGTCGGCCACGCGGGGTGAGGCCAGCGCGGGCAGGGGCCGGTCGGCACCGTCCGTCGTCGCGCCGTCCGTCGTCGCGCCGTCCGTCGTCCCGGCGTCCGTCGTGGCGCCGCCCGCCGTCGCGCCGCCCGCCGTCCCGGCATCCGTCGTCCCGGCATCCGTCCGCCGGAGGCTCGCCGCGTCGAACGCGCCCATGCCCGTGTGGTGCGAGAGCCGGGCGTACGCCCCGGGGTCCACGGCGGCCAGCGGCACCAGCTGACTGCCTTGTTCCGGCTTCGCGTCGTAGGTGACGTGCGCTTCCGTCATGTCCTGCACGCCGGACAGTCGGCGGACGCGGTCGGGCAGGCCCCGGGGGAGTTCGCCCGTGGTGGTCTCGATACGGCCGTCCGCGCCCACTTCGTGGAGGGCGGCCTGGTCGCGGGCCGCCGTGACGCCCGCCAGGACCGAGCCGCCGAACGCGGCCGTGGTCAGGGCGCTGAGCAGGGCGAGGAGGGGCAGGACGGCGAAGCCGGGGGCGCGGGCCACCTGGGCCAGCGACAGGGGGACGACCAGACCGCGCAAGCGCGTCGTCGCCCTGCTCAGCGCACGGAGTGGCAGGGGGTGGAGGCGTGCCAGGAGCAGCGCCGCGACCACGCCCGTCAGCAGCGGGGCGGCGGCCACCAGAGAGGTGCTGCCGGATCCCTGGCGGCGCAGTGCGGCGACCGCCCCCACCGCGATCACCAGGACGGTCAGTTCCGCCACCGTTCGGCGCCGCGACGGCCGGGCGGCGGCGAGGTCCTCCCGCCCGTCGTGCATCCGTACCGTGCGGTGGGCCACCACGGCGCGCACGGGGAGCGCGAGGCAGGCGAGCAGGGTGACGGCGAGGGCGGTGGCGACCGCGGGCGCGGTGCGGGCACCGGGCAGGACGAGCAGTGCGGCGGTCAGGCCGAGGGCGCCGGCGGGCACAGCCACCGTCGCCGTCTCCGCCAGCAGCCGAACGGCCAGGCCGGACAGTGAGGCACCACGGGCACGCAGCAGGGCCAGCTCCGCGCGCCTGCGATCGGCCGCCACGCCGCCGGCCATGGTCAGGACGATCACGGCGAGGCTGCCGGTGCCAACGGCGGCGAGGAGCAGCAGCGGGTCGATCCCCGACCGGAGTCGGGCGTGGTCCGCGAGGACCTCGTCGAGATTGGTCTGGGCCTCCAGGCCGGCGTCCACGACCGTCCGCAGGCGCTGCACCCCCGGCCCCGACTCCAGGGCGGCCACGGCGGACGCCAGCCGGTCGAGGTCGTGGCCGCGCAGGGCGGCGACGTCGGGGGCCACGTGCCAGTACCGCTGCGGGCGGCCGGGAGTGCCCAGGAGGGCCGGGCCGGCGTCGGGGGCGAGGAGCAGGCCACCGAGCCAGTGGACATCCGACGGCGCGAGGTCGGGCCGACGGCTCAGCGCCGGGGTGCGCAGCACCGGCAGGGCCGACCAGTAGGCGCCCTCGGGGGCGCGGGGGACGACGATGCCGGTGATGTGGACGGCGAGCGGGGCACGTCCCGAGCCCGGTACGTGGATGACCGAGCCCACCCGGATGTCGAGCGTGCGGGCGGTCTCCACGGTGACGGCGGCCTCGACCCGCGCGGTCGCCGCGGTCACCGGCGCGCCCGTGGTGCGCGGCAACCGGCCCGCGCTGAGCCGGGTGTGGGAGGCCAGGTCCTGCTGGGCGGCGAGGACCATCTGGGCGGGCCGGCCGCCGGGCTGCGGGAGCCAGGGGTCGGACGCTTCGAGTCCGACGGTGGTGCGCACGCCGTACGACGACTGCGCGGGGTCGGGTACCAGCGGCGCCTCTGCGGTGGCGAGGATCTCGGCCCGCGCCTCGGCCAGCGGACCGGTGCGCAGGGCGGCCTCCAACTCCTCGACCGAGTCCATCCAGGGCAGCGGGACCTGCATCTGCACGGTCGTCTGGTCCGGCAGGGCCTGCTCGACCGCCCGGCGCAGCCCCGCGTCCCCGTACCGGTCGACGGCGCGCGGGTACGCGGCGGCCAGCGCGGCGGTCACGGCCACCAGGAGCGCGAGCGCCACGGACGTACCGGCGAAGGCCCTGAGCCGTGTCCGCAAACCGGCCCCTACATGCCGTGGCACGCCCATCGTCTCCCCGTCCCGAGGGGCCGCCGCCTTCGTCTCCCCGTCCCGAGAGGACACCGCCTTCGACCGCCCGTCCCGAGAGGACACCGCCTTCGTCTCCCCGTCCCGAGAAGACACCGCCTTCGACCGCCCGTCCCGAGGGGGCACCGGCTGCTGGTTCACTGGGGCACCTCGTCCCGAAGAGCCGTCACGGGTTTCGCCCGCCGGAGGGCGAGGATCGCGGTCACGAGGGCGGGGCCCGCCGCGAGGGCCGCCAGCAGGGCGGTGAGACGCAGGAGCGGGAGTTCGACCAGCACCGGCGGGAGCGGCCGGGTGGCCTGCCCGGTCAGGACGACGAGGGGAACCAGCGCGTGCGTCAGCACCGTGCCCAGGGCCGTGCCGACCAGCAGCGCCAGGGTCACCAGGACGCCCTGCTCCACGACGACCAGCCGGGCCAGCCGACGGCGCGGTGTCCCCAGGGCGCGCAGCACGGCGAACTCGGCGTCGCGGCTGCGCATCGCCCCCGCCGCGCTCACCGCGAAGCCGAGGGAGGCGAAGAGCACCGTCACCACCGCCGCCGCGATCAGCGCCGCTTCCGGAGCCGCCCCGAAGGGGTCGTCGCGCAGCTTCGACGCCATCTCGTCGCGCACCGTCACCTGCTCCGGATCGACATCGGGCAGGGCGCGCGCTGCCACCGCGGTGGCAGCGGGCGCGTCCGTGCTCAGCCACCACTCGGTGGGCTTCAGGCTGGTTCCGTACCGGTCCTGGAGCGCCCGGTTGACGGCTCGGAGGTCGACGAACAGGGCCCCGCCGTCCTGGGTGGTGGCCTCCGTCGTGGGCAGGGCACTCGCGGTGCGGACGATACGTACGGGCACGGAACGGCCGTCGAACGACACCTCGACGCGCTGTCCTTCGCGCGCACCGGACGTGCTGAGGAACCGGTCTGTGGCGACCGCGACGACCTCGGGCGCCGCGGGCTGGACGACCTTGAGCCGGACCTCCAGCGGCAGGGCGGCCGGCCGGAGACCGGGCAGCTGGTACCCGGTGTCGTACGTGAGGGTGAGGGGTGCCGTCGACGTGAGCCGGGGCAGCGTCGGCCGGGCGTCGTCCTCGGGCGGGGCGGCGGCCGAGTCGGCCTCGACCGCGGTCGTCCACTTCGTCGGCAGGGTCAGTCGCCGGATGTCGCCGTCGCCCGCTGTCGCCGTGAGCGCGCCGATGACCAGGCGGTGCCGGTCGGGGCCCTCGGTCGGCTGCGGTGTGCTCAGGCGGAGCCCGGTCAACGCCAGCGGGCCCCGGGCGCCGTTCAGATCCGGGGTCAGCCGGTGCTCACGGCCGTCGGCGGGAAGGTGACCGGACGGCAGTTCGTAGGAGGTCCCGTGGCGGTCCCGCACCGTGAGTGTGACGTCCGCCTCGGTCCCGGGCGCGGTGCTGTGCAGGGCGGCGGTCAGGGTGAGCCGGGTGGTGCTCTCGGGTATCCCGATGCCGGAGGGGGCGCCGCGTGGCGCGAGGCCGGCGAGCAGCGGACCGTCCGTCAGATCGGGCCGCGCCAGCACCGCCCTCGCGGCCTCCGTGGTGTTGAGGGCCACGACGGTCGCCTTGCGGCTGCCGGAGAGTGACATCGTGCCGCGGGCCGCGGGGGCGACCGCGTCCACGTGCGGGAGGTCGGCGTAGTCGTCCGTACGGCCCACGACGCCGCCCCCGGAGGCCACGACGCGCACCTCGGCGCCCGCGCGGAAATCGGCCTGGTCGGCCTGGGAACGGCGCCAGGACGCGTCCTGTCCGATCGCCACCACGCCCAGTGCCACGGAGATGACCAGCAGCAGCACCGGACCGGCCCCCCGCATCGGTCGGCGGCTGAACTGCCAGCCGACCATGGCCGCGGTGAGCCCGTGCCCGCGGGTCAGCATCCGCTCGCCGACACGCGCCAGCAAGGGCAGCAGCCTCAGCACCAGGACCGTTCCGGCGAACAGCACCAGGGTGGGCGCCACCACCAGCAGCGGATCGACGCCGAGGACCCCGTCGCGGTCGGCGGTGACGGCACCGGAGTCCTGGCTGCCGAGCAGCCAGAAGGCGACACCGGCGACGGCGAGCAACCCGACGTCCGCCCCGGCCCGCAGCGGTGCGGCCAGCGCCCCCGCCCGCACCGCGACGGTGCCGGCCAAGGCCGCCCGCCACGCCGGGACGGCCACCGCCAGCGCGCACAGCGCGGCCACGCCCGCGGCGACCGCCCACACCTCGGGGCTGCCCCCCGCCGGCACGTCGACGCGCACCCCGGTCCGGCCCAGCGCGCCCTGTTCGGCCAGCAGTCGGGTCAGCGGTCCCGCCAGCAGTGGCGCCACCAGCACCGCCGGCACGGAGACCAGCAGGGCCTCCAGCGCGGCGAGGCCCGCCAGCCGTGCCCGGGTGGCACCGCGCGCACGCAGCAGCCGGGTCTCGCCCATGCGGTCGGAGTCGAGCAACCGTGCGACGAGCAACAGGGCGCAGGCGGCGAGCAGTCCGAGCTGCCCGGCGACGATCAGCATGCCGGCACGTGTGACGAGCAGGGAGCGTTCGACGCGGTCCAGTACCTCGGGCAACGCGGTGTCCGCCGTGGTCGCACTGCTGAGAGCGGGGCGCTCGCGGAGCTCCGCGCTCCCCGAGCGTGCGGCCTCGCGCAGCGGGCCGATCCGCTCCGTCGTCAGCGAGGAGTAGTCGGCCGAGACCAGCCAGCCCGACGCGCCGACGCTCACCCGGCCCGACGTCGGCACTCCCGCGGCGGTGAGCAGGGGCCCGTACGTCGTGTAGCTCGACGCCTTCACGCCGCGGCCGCCCAGGTCGTCCAACTGCCAGTAGGGTGCCCGGGCGTCCGCCGGGCGGTACACGCCGGTGATCAGCACGGGCACCGCCGGGCCGTCCAGCCGGTCGGTGACGGTCAGCCGGGAACCGGGCGCCACCCCGAGCCGCCGGGCGGCGCTCTGCGGCAGGGCGACCTCGACGGGCCCGGGTGCCACCGCCTCACGGGGGAGCCGACCGGCGACGGTTCGCACTTGCGTGCGATCCAGGGCCGCGAAGTACGTGAGGTCCGGATTCCCTCCCCGCTCGGCGGGCGGCCGCAGCGCCCCCGGCAGGGCGTACGGCCCGGACCGCAGCAGCGTGCGTACGCGCACGGGCAGCCCGTCGAAGACGGTTCGGGCGCCGGCCCGCACGGCGTCGTCGGCCGCCTGCCGCTCCTCGGCCGGCACATCGGCCTTGAGCACCAGAGCGGCCTCGGCGGCGGTGCGCTGCTCCGCGAGCGACTTCCGCAGCGCCGCGTCGCCTATCGCTCCCGAGTACGCGGTGAGCGCGGCCAGCACGGCCGTGGTCAGCGACACCGTCAGCAGCACGGCACCGACCAGCGCGCGGTACGCCCATGCTCGCAGCACGATGAAGCGCAGTAAGCCCGCAGGCACCGCTCGTCCCCCCACCGAATCCCCCGTTGTCCAACCACACGGACCGGACGCGAGATGACGTCGGTGGCGTGCGACTGCAAGAGGGCATTGTAGGACTGGCGTTGGTCGTCTCGTGATCGATATCGACGGTTCTTGATGGTCCCGGGATCTCAGTCGTGCGGAACGACCGCCACGGGCACCCCGGCGTGATGCAGCACCGCGTGGGCGACCGGGCCGATGTGCGCCCCCAGCGGCGAACGGCGGACGCGCCGCCCGACGACGACCAGGGAGGCGTCCCGGGACGCCTCCAGCAGATGGTCGGCGGCCTTCCCGCGCCGGGACTCCGCCTCGACCTCGACGGACGGGTGCTCCAGCCGCCAGGGACGCAGTGCGTCACGCAGCCCGGCGTCGTCCATACGGCCCAGGTCGGCATCGAGATCGGCGCCCAGGCCCGGCCTCTCCCGCAGACCGGAGCGGGACGGCGGACTCCAGCCGTGGAGCACGCGCAGTACGGTCCCCCGCACCGCGGCCGCCTCGAACGCGAACCGGATCAGCGATGGGTCCGGGTGCGCGAGGTCCACACCGAGCACGACGGGCCGGAACGGCGCCGCGGTGGCCTGAGACCCGGCCGGACCCGGCGCGTGCTCGTCCGCCGCCCGCTCCCCCGCCCGCACCAGGACGACAGGCCGCTCGGTGTGCGCGACCACGTGTAGCCCCACGGAACCGAGCAGGAAGCCGGCGATCCCGCTCAGTCCACGGGAGCCGAGGACCACCAGCTCGGCCTCCGGAGCCGCCTTCACCAGTTCCTCCGACGCCCGACCCGTCACCTGCTCGACGCCGACGTCCACGCCGGGGTGGCGCAGCCGAATGCCGTCGGCCGCCTCCCGCAGAACCTTCCCGACCCCGGTGCCGCCCTCCCCCTCACGGTCCCGGTTCTCCTCCGCTCCCAGCACCGGCGCCCGCCCCATCGGCTCGGGAACCGGCTCCCAGACGTTGAGCAGCCTCAGCGGCAGTGCGCGCAGCCGTGCCTCCCGGGCCGCCCACTCAGCGGCGGCGAGGCTCTCGCGCGAACCGTCGATGCCCACGGTGACGGTGCGGAACATGGGCGCACCTCCTGAGGTCGAGGCCTGTTTCCAGCATCGCCGCAGGGCGGCGGATCCGCAGGGGCGAGAATCGGACCATGCTGAGAATCGGATCCGTGGTGCTGGGCGCGTCCGACGTGCGTCGGGCGGCGGCGTTCTGGACGGCGGCCCTCGGGTACGTCCCCCGGGAGGAGCCGGAGGACGACTGGGTCGTGCTGGTGCAGCCGCAGGGCGGCGGCGCGCAGATCTCCCTGGGCCGCAGCGAGACCCCGGTGCAGGAGCGGCCGCGGGTGCACCTGGACCTGTACGCGGGGAACGCGGAGGACCGGGCGGCCGAGGTCGAACGGCTCGTCGGCCTCGGAGCACGCCGGGTCGACTGGGACGACTACCCGGAGGACGCCGACTTCGTCGTCCTCGCCGACCCGGAGGGCAACCGCTTCTGCGTGATCGACACCGGCCGGGGGTGACCCGTCACACCGGCAGCAACCGCGTCACCAGTTCCCCGAGCCGCCGCGCGTTCCGGCAGGTGTGCATGTCGACGATCCCGGCGTAGACCGGGGCGGCGGAGTCGCCCACCCCCCAGGTGCTCGGTGTCTCGGGGTTCAGCCAGTGCACGCGCCGGGCCCGGGCCACGATGCGCCGCAGGGCCTCCGCGTTGGGGTCGAACCCGTTGGTGCGGGCGTCCCCGAGCACGATGACCGACGTGCGGGGGCCCACGGCGTCGAGATGGTGCTCGGCGAACTCACCGAGCGCGGCCCCGTAGTCGCTGCTGCCGTGCCAACCGGTGATCGCGGCCTCGGTGGCGATCCGGCGCCCGAGTTCGGCCGGGTCGGCCTGCCCGGTGGTGACGAGGCGGGTGACCTCGTCGACGCGGTTGACGAAGGCGTAGACCCGCACCTTGCTGAACTGGTCCCGCATCGCCTGCACCAGGAGCATCGTGAAGTTCGCGAACCCGGCGACCGACCCGGAGACATCGCAGAGCAGCACGATCTCCGGGCGGGCCGGCCGGTGCCGTCGATGGGCGGGGCGCAGCGGCACGCCGCCGGTGGACAGCGAGCGCCGTAGCGTGCGCCGGATGTCGATCTGGCCGCGCGCGGCCCGGCGCCGCCTGGCGGCCAGCCGGGTCGCGAGCTTACGGGCCAACGGCTGGACGGTACGGCGCAGTTCGACGAGCTGTTCACGGTTGGCAATGAGGAAGTCGACCTGGTCGGCGCTGGGTGCGATACCCCGCTCGGCGATCATCTCCGCGCCGCGGCGCTCGGCGACCCGCCGCCGCGCCTCCGTCCGCACCCGGTCGCGAAACTCCTCGATACGGCGCCGGACCTCGTCGGCGTCCAGCCGCTCGGTGAACCCACCCGAACCGAGCCCGGCCGAGGCGCCCCCTCCCGAGCCGAGCGTGAGCCCCCCAC
>NZ_JARGEE010000264.1:0-12692 GCF_033794485.1 Streptomyces sp. MB09-02B | reverse complement strand
AGCCCCCACCGTCTCGTCGTCGTCACCCCCGTCGGCGAACACGGCCAGCACCCCCCGCGCCCGCTCGGCAGCCGCACCACCCCGCCGGAGGTCCACCTCCAACCACCCCGCCGCCAACTCCGCGGCGGTACGCGCGTCCAGGAAGTCCGGCCCCAGGGACTCGTACACGGACACCGCCCGCTCCACGAACCCCAGCGCCTCCTCGAACACCGGCCCGAAGGAGGCGAGTTCCGCGTCCTCGGCCACCGAGCGGGCGAGCAGATCGCCGAACTGCCGGTACGTCTCGCCGAGTTCCGCGACGATCCGCCGCCGGTTCTCCTCACCGGCGACGTCGGACAGGGCCGCCTCGCAGCCCACCACCGCGTCCCCCATCAACTCGCGGGCCTCGTCGAGGGTGCCGGGCCCGGGAGCCTCACGGCTCTCCCGTGCCGCATACCACGCCCGCGCCCGCAGCGCCCGCACGTACCCGTGGACGTTGCCCAGCTCGCCCCAGAGGTCGACCGCGCGCGCGTACGCCCGGTCGGCGTCGGCGGGCAGCCCCGCGCGCGCCAGCGCCTCGGCGGCGAGGTGGGCGAGCATGGCGTGGTCGCGCTGCTCGGGCCAGTGCCGGGCGATGTCGGCGGCCCGCAGCCACCGTTCCGCCGCCTCGCGGTGCTCGCCCAGCTCGGTGTGGCAGTCGCCGAGCCACCACAGGGTCTGCGCGACCGCCCCGTCCCCGTGGGTCTCGGCTGTGAGGTCGGGGAGCGCCGACTCCAGCACCTCGGCCGCCTCCGCCCACCGCCCCAGCCGCAGCAGCAGCCCGCCGAGCAGATGCCGGGCCCAGGAGCCGAGCGTCGGCCCCTCGCCCGCCTCGTCGGCCCAGTGCGCCGCCTCCAGGGCGTGCTCGGCGGCCTCCTCGACCCGTTCCCCGGCGCCCAGCAGTTCGGCCAGCTGGAGGCGCAGCTGGGCGTGGCCCACCGGCTCCAGCTCAGCCCCACCGTGCTCCAACGCGGCCCGGGCCGCCCGCTCCGCGGTCTCCAGGTCCCCCAGGTGCTGCGCCACCCCGGCGAGCCGCGCCTCGTACTGCACCGCGAACCACGGCAGCCCGGCCGCCACGTACCGTTCCGCGGCCTCCGCGAACAGCTCGGAGGCGGCCTCCGCGTCCCCGCCGCGCGCGGCCAGCTCCCCGAGCATGCCCCGCGCCTCCGCGGCCCGCGAGGCCAGGCGTACGTCCTCCGCGCGGCGCGGCTCGACGAAGTCCGCCAACTCCCGTACGGCGGCCTCGGCCAGGGCCGCGGCGTCGGCGTCCTCGGACTCGTGCGTCCGCTGCACGAGTATGCGCGCCCGCCCCACCAGCACGGAGGCCGTCTGCCGTGCGCCCGTCCCGCCGGTCGACCAGAGGGTGAGGATCCGCTCGTACGGCTCGGACACCAGCTCCACGGCGGCGTCCACATGGCCCGCGAGGGCGTGGACGTTCGCCCCACGCGCGCGTGCCGCCAAGGCCTCGCCGGGGTCGCCGGCCGCCTCGTACATGTCGGCCGCGCGTTCGAAGAGGACCCGGCCCTCCGGCCCGAGGCCGATCGCCTCGTGGTCGACGATCTCCGCGCGGTCCCAGGCGTCCAGCTCCGCGCCCTCGGTGTCGGCGGCACGGGCCACGGCGGCCCAGGCCTCCACGGAACCGGGATGCAGGGACGCGGAGAGCCGCCGCGCCTCCGCGAGGAGGGCGGGCAGGCCCTCCGGGGCCGCGGCGGTCCCCGTCGTCTCCACGGCGGCGGGCTGCCGGGGCGCGGGCACCGTCACCGTGGTCCGCCGCGCGCGCACCCCCAGCGGCAGCCGGTCCAGCAGCGGGCGCTGGTCCATCCGCTCCCGGACATGGGTGCTGACGTACGCCGTGCCGTTGCGCCCGTCGAAGAGCGCGGCCAGGGAAAGGGCCTCCTCGCGCGCGTGGGAGGCCAGTTCGCGGGCGGTCCACGCGCGGCCGGCCGGACCGGGCACGGTCTGCTCGCCCAACCCGAGCGCCGTGAGGCGGTCCATGAGCAGGGCCACCACGCTCAGGTAGTCGAGCTTGCTGCGCGGGTCCCCGGAGTCGGTGAAGTACGCCGGACGCTCGGCCAGCAGCTCCAGGCCGCGCGCCTCGTTGCCGGTCAGGGCGCAGAACTCCACGTGGTCCGCGTACGCGCCGCGCATGCTCTCCATGGCCCGCACCAGCCGGAAACCCCGCAGATGGTGGGCCCGCGCCTCGTCCGGGCGCCCCAGGCGCAGCAGCGGCACCAGCGAGGACGCCAGGACGGTGTGCGGCTCGTGGGCGCAGGTGTACTCGCCCTCCAGGACCGGCGCCCACAGCTCCAGCGCCTCGGCGTCCTCGCGTCGCCGCGCAGGCCACCAGCCCTGCCCGTGCAGCTCGCACGCGTGGCAGTCGGCCATCGTGTCCCGGTCGGCGGCCAGCCACGCCCCGTACGCCCGCTCGGCCCGCGCCAGGTCGCCGATGTGCGCGGCCACACTGAACTCGGCGCTCCGCACGGCCCGTTCCGAGTGTCCGGCGAGCCGGTAGCGGTGCTCCATCTCGCCGAGCCACTTCTCGATGGAGGCCAGCGGGATGTGCGGCTGGTTCAGCATGCCGGCCGACATCCACTTGAACACCCAGTGCAGCGAGTGGATCTCGTACTCGTCGAAGTCCTCCGGCCGTTCGTCCCACATGCGCAGCAGACGCGCGAAGGGGACGAACATCTTCGCCTTCTCGGAGCTGTAGTTGTAGACCTTCAGCTGGTGTCCGAGCGCCTCGATCACGGCGAGCGGCTCGTTCAGCTTCTCGGCCTCGGCGAGCAGCCGCTCCGCGCGCGCGTTGCGCGCCGGGCCCTCCGGCTGCTCGTAGTTCTCCGCCATGGCCCGGCGCAGCTCGCCGAAGTCCATGGCATCCACGACGTCGGTCACCGGCGACCACCCTCCCCGAAGCCCCGACCGGACCCGTGGCCCGGCCCGGACCCCGGCTCGGTGTGCGTGGCCCACTCCAGCAGGCCGATGAAGGCGCGGTTCAGGAGCGCCGAGTCGGCGGGCCTGAGCGGCCGCTGGGCCATCAGCAGGGCCTGCCCGTACAGGGACTCCGTGGCCGTGCCGATCAGCTCCCGGTCGGTCAGGGAACTGATCCGCCGGATCAGCGGGTTGAGATGGTTGAGCACCAGCCGCGCGCGCGGGGCGCTGCCCCGCAGCGAGCCGAGGATGCCGGCCCACAGGTCGTCGGCCTGCTCCTCCGCCTCCGCGCGGGCTTGCTCGTGCCGGGCGGACCGGTCGTCCAGGTGCAGCGCGGGCACCGACAGCGGATGGAAGGCCCGCAGCACCACGTCGCAGCCCAGGGGGTCGAGCTTCGCCCGCGCGGCCGACAGGAAGCCCGCCAGCGCCAGCTCCTCGTCCGGGTCCAGGACGTCCAGGTGCGCCGTCACCGTGTCGGCGTCCAGCTCGGCGACCACCGTCCCCGGACGCACCGACGGCAGCGCCTCGACCAGCTCGCTGTCGTACGTGTAGCCGCCGTTGACCACCCCGACGCCCTGCGCGGACGCGATCGGCGCGACCTGCCGGTACTCCTCGACCGTCCGCGTGAAGTGCACCACCGGGTGCCGCTGCGCGAACTCCTCCAGCGACAGCCGTCCGTCGGTCGTCTCGAAGGGGAGCCACGGCAGCATCGTGCGCAGCATCTCCCGGTCGTGCCGCGCCAGCGACTTCACGCCCAGGTAGTGCACCGACAGGAAGGCCGCCAGCCGCTCCGGATCACCCGCGGCGAGCCCCGTGAGCCAGCTCCGGATCCGCTCCCCGAGCGCCTCCCGCACGGCCGCCAGCGTCTCGTCCTCGTACAGCGACTCCCGCGACGCCGTGGGCCGCAGGCTGTCCGTGTCGAGGACACAGCGCACGAAGAACGCCCAGTCCGGCAGCAGCTGTTCGGCCCGCTCGGTGAGCAGCATGCCCTTCAGGTGCACCCGGTGGCTCGCCCGCTGGGCCGGGCTGACGGCCGTCGGCAGGACGTACGCGACGCCGCGGATCCCGGCCAGCGGCACGTCCAGCTCTATGGAGTCCAGCGGTGTGAACCCGAACAGGTCGTGACAGTGCCGGGCCAGCGCCACCCGCCGGCCGGCGGGGGAGGGGTACGACCGGTTCCAGGGCGCCGGCAGATCGGTGACCGCCTCGTCGCCCACCCGGACGTCGTACGGCAGCAGCGACCCGAAGTCCCGCGCCAGCGTCAGCACGCGCGCGGGGGAGAGCCATTCGGCCGCACCGGGCCGCGCGACCAGATGCACGGTGGTCCCCGGCTCGGGACGCGCCTCGTCGGGCAGCGTCCGCACGGTGTACGAGCCGTCGTCGGCCGCCGTCCACTCCACGGGCGGCGCGTCCGGCGTACGGGCGCTGCGGCTGACCACGCGGATGCGCTCGGCGACGACGAAGCAGGCGAGCAGCCCGATGCCGAACTGCCCCAGGAAGTCCGAGCGGACCTCCTGGATGCCTCCGTCCTCACGCTTGGAACTGCGGCCGATCGTGGCCAGCAGGTTGTGCACATCGGCCTCGGTGAGCCCGATGCCCGAGTCCTCCACCCGCAGGGTGCCGCCCTCGGCGAACAGCCGTACCCGGGCGGGCGCGTCGGACTGCTCGGCATGCCGAGCGGTGATCGCGTCCACCGCGTTCTGCAGCAGCTCGCGCAGATAGACCTTCGGACTGGAGTACAGATGGTGCGAGAGCAGGTCCACCAGGCCACGCAGATCGACCTGGAACGTGTGAGGCGACTGGGGTGCCTGAGGAGTCTGGGGTGCCTGGGATGACTGTGAGGTCATTGAATCCATCGTCGCAGCGCCGGTGGAGAGGGGATTCTGGCGACGGCGGCGGGGTCGGGCGGTCCCGTCGGACGGTGACCGCGGACGGAGGAGGCAAGGCCCGACTGGCGGGCCCGGGAGTGCGTCATCCTAGGCGCGAACGACCCGCCTGACCAGCGGATTTCAAGGACGTATACGGGATTGTCAGTGGCGTGGTGTGCAATGGATCTCGTGCCCGCGCTCGAAGAACCGCTCAAGAACACGCTCGGCGCCGCCACCGCGAAGGTGATGGCCGAGCACCTCGGCCTGCACACCGTCGGCGATCTGCTGCACCACTATCCCCGCAGATACGAGGAGCGCGGCCAGCTCACCCACCTCGCCGACCTGCCGATGGACGAGCACGTCACGGTGGTTGCCCAGGTCGCCGACGCCCGCCTGCACTCCTTCGCCTCCGCCAAGGCCCCCCGCGGCAAGGGCCAGCGCCTCGAAGTCACCATCACGGACGGCAGCGGCCGCCTCCAGCTCGTCTTCTTCGGCAACGGCGTGCACAAACCCCACAAGGACCTCCTCCCCGGCACCCGCGCCCTCTTCGCCGGCAAGGTCTCCGTCTTCAACCGCCGTCTGCAACTGGCCCACCCGGCGTACGAACTGCTGCGCGGCGACGACGACACGGAGACCGTCGACACCTGGGCCGGCGCCCTCATCCCGATCTACCCCGCCACCGCCAAGCTGGAGTCCTGGAAGATCGCCAAGGCGGTCCAGACGGTCCTCCCGAGCGCCCAGGAGGCCGTGGACCCCCTGCCCGAGTCGTTGCGGGCGGGCCGGGGCCTGGTCTCGCTCCCCGAGGCTCTCCTGAAGATCCACCGCCCCCAGACCAAGGCGGACCGGGACAGCGCCCGCGACCGCCTCAAGTGGGACGAGGCCTTCGTCCTCCAGGTCGCCCTCGCCCGCCGCCGTCACGCCGACGCCCAACTCCCCGCAGTCGCCCGCCGCCCCGCCCCCGAAGGCCTCCTCACCGCCTTCGACGCCCGCCTCCCCTTCACCCTCACCGACGGTCAGCAGAAGGTCTCCCGCGAGATCTTCGACGACCTGGCCACCGAGCACCCGATGCACCGGCTGCTCCAGGGAGAAGTCGGATCAGGAAAGGCCCAACCCCTCGACTCGCTCGTGCTCACACCTGCCGGTTTCCGTCGAATGGGGGAGATGCGGGTCGGTGACGAAGTCGTCGTACCGAACGGGGAGATCGCGCTGATCGACGGCGTCTTCCCGCAAGGAGAGCGCGATGTGTGGCGCCTGGTACTTTCCGACGGAAGTTCTGTGGAGTGCGACGACGAGCATCTCTGGATCGTCGGAACGAGTTGTGGGTGGCACCGGGGCCAAGCGCCCAAGGTCATGACGACGCGGGAGATCCGTCTCGATTTGTTCAAGGCGAACGGGTCCTCGAAGTGGTACGTCCCGGCCGCAGCACCCGCCGACCTCGGAGGCGACTCGGGGCTGCCACTGGACCCATATCTGTTCGGCCTTCTCCTCGGGGACGGCTCATTCCGGCACAACCTGCGGCTGTCCACGATCGACGACGAGATCCGCGATGCCGTGGCCGCAGCCGTGGCGCCGGAATGCCGTCTCGTACCGGTGAAGGGCTCTCGCCGCGACTACACGATCCAGCTCTCCCAACGCGTCGGCGGATTGCGCAACCCGGTGATCCAGACCCTGCGGGATCTGAACCTCTGGGGCGAGACGTCGCACGGCAAGTTCGTTCCCGACGAGTTCAAGAACACGTCGGTCAAGAACCGTCTCGCTCTGTTGCAAGGGCTCCTGGACACCTATGGCACGGTCCAGGCGGACGGCATGAGCGTGTCGCTCTGCACGGCCTCGCGCAGGCTTGCGGACGATGTCGCCTGGCTGGCGCGCTCGCTCGGCGGCCGTGCCCGCGTCCTGCCGAAGCAAGCGGCTTTCAACGTCTCGGTCGCGTTGCCCGACGAGTACACGCCGTTCAGGCTGACCCGTAAGGCCGACCGTGTCCGGCCACGGCCGAAATACAACACCTTCCGGCGGGGAATCCGAGCCGTCGAGCACGTGGGGCGAAAGCCGGTCCAGTGCATCAGCGTGGCGCACCCGAGCCACGCATACGTCACCGACAACTTCACGGTCACCCACAACACGATGGTGGCCCTGCGCGCCATGCTCGCCGTCGTCGACGCGGGCGGGCAGGCGGCCATGCTCGCGCCCACCGAGGTGCTCGCCCAGCAGCACCACCGGTCGGTGACGGAGATGATGGGGGAGCTGGCCGAGGGCGGGATGCTGGGCGGCGCCGAGCACGCCACCAAGGTGGTGCTGCTCACCGGGTCCATGGGCGCCGCCGGTCGCCGTCAGGCGCTGCTGGACCTGGTCACCGGCGAGGCCGGCATCGTCATCGGCACGCACGCGCTGATCGAGGACAAGGTCCAGTTCCACGACCTGGGCCTGGTCGTCGTGGACGAGCAGCACCGCTTCGGCGTCGAGCAGCGCGACGCCCTGCGCGGCAAGGGCAAACAGCCGCCGCACCTCCTCGTCATGACGGCCACCCCCATCCCGCGCACGGTCGCCATGACCGTCTTCGGCGACCTGGAGACCTCGGTCCTGGACCAGCTCCCCGCCGGCCGCTCACCCATCGCCAGCCATGTCGTCCCGGCCGCCGACAAGCCCCACTTCCTCGCCCGCGCCTGGGAACGCGTCCGCGAGGAGGTGGCGAACGGCCACCAGGCGTACGTCGTCTGCCCGCGCATCGGCGACGACGTCGACGAACCCGGCGACCCGAAGAAGGTCGGCAGGTCCCCGGAGGACGAGGCAGAGAAGCGCCCACCCCTCGCCGTCCTGGACGTGGCCGACCAGCTCGCCAAAGGCCCCCTCCAGGGCCTGAAGGTCGAAGTCCTGCACGGCCGCATGCACCCCGACGACAAGGACGCGGTCATGCGCCGCTTCGCCGCCGGCGAGACCCAGGTCCTGGTCGCGACCACGGTCATCGAGGTCGGTGTGAACGTCCCGAACGCCACCGCCATGGTGATCATGGACGCCGACCGCTTCGGCGTCTCCCAGCTCCACCAGCTCCGCGGCCGCGTGGGCCGGGGCTCCGCCGCCGGCCTCTGCCTCCTCGTCACCGAGATGCCCGAGGCCAGCGCCGCCCGCCAACGCCTGGGCGCCGTCGCCTCCACCCTCGACGGCTTCGAACTCTCCCGCATCGACCTCGAACAACGCCGCGAGGGCGATGTCCTCGGCCAGGCCCAGTCCGGCGCCCGCACCAGCCTCCGCATGCTCACCGTCATCGACGACGAGGAGATCATCGAGGAGGCGAGGGAGGAGGCGGCGGCGGTGGTCGCGGCCGACCCGGACCTGGAGCACCTCCCGGCCCTACGGACAGCCCTGGACGCCCTGTTGGACGAGGAGAGGGAGCAGTACCTGGACAAGGGCTGAGGATCAGCGCCCCGAAGGGGCGCGGGGAACTGCGCGAGCAACCACGACGCTGTCGCAGTCGCCCATGGCCCCCACCACCCCTCTCCTCCGACTGCCAGACTGGACCTGTGACCACGCCCTCGAACAAGGACCCAAGATGACCCGCGTGATCGCCGGCGCAGCCGGCGGACGCCGCCTCGCCGTCCCGCCGGGCAACGGCACCCGCCCCACCTCCGACCGTGCCCGGGAGGGCCTCTTCTCCACCTGGCAGTCCCTCCTCGGCGGCCCCCTCGACGGCGAACGGGTCCTCGACCTGTACGCCGGCTCCGGCGCCGTGGGCCTGGAGGCCCTCTCCCGGGGCGCGGCCCACACCCTGCTCGTCGAGTCCGACGCCCGCGCCGCGCGCACGATCCGCGACAACGTCCGATCGCTCGGCCTCCCCGGCGCCGAGGTGAGATCGGGCAAAGCCGAGCAGATCATCCAGGGCCCGGCGCCGGACGAGCCGTACGACCTCGTCTTCCTGGACCCCCCGTACGCCGTCTCGGACGACGATCTTCGGGAGATCCTGCTCACACTCCGTACCGGGGGCTGGCTCGGCGACGAAGCCCTCGTCACCGTGGAGCGCAGCACCAGAGGCGGTGCATTCGCCTGGCCGACCGGTTTCGAAGCCATCAGGGCCCGTCGCTACGGCGAGGGAACGTTTTGGTACGGTCGCGCCGCCTCTACGTGCGAAGACGCACGATGACCGGACCGGAGAGCGAGGGATCCCAAGTGCGCCGTGCCGTCTGTCCCGGGTCGTTCGACCCCATCACCAACGGACACCTCGACATCATTGGCCGCGCCTCCAAGTTGTACGACGAGGTCTACGTCGCGGTGATGATCAACAAGTCCAAGAAGGGCCTCTTCGAGGTCGAGGAGCGGATCGAGCTGATCCGCCGGGTCACCGCCGAGTACGCGAACGTACGGGTGGAGGCCTTCCACGGACTGCTCGTCGACTTCTGCAAGCAGCGCGAGATCCCGGCCATCGTCAAGGGGCTGCGCGCGGTCAGCGACTTCGACTACGAACTGCAGATGGCCCAGATGAACATCGGCCTGTCGGGCGTGGAGACCCTCTTCGTCCCCACCAACCCCACCTACAGCTTCCTGTCGTCCTCCCTGGTCAAGGAGGTCGCGACCTGGGGCGGCGACGTCTCCCACCTGGTGCCGCCGCTGGTCCTCGAAGCGCTGGCCGAGCGACTGAAGCGCGACTGAGCGGACGAACGTCCCCCGCTGGCCGTACAGTCGACCCGACCGTCTCCAACACAGCTGTAGAGAGTGGCGAGCACACGGTGGACCACACGGTGGACGTGCAGAAGAAGCTCGACGAGATCGTCTCGGTGGTCTCCGGCGCCCGATCCATGCCCATGTCGGCCTCGTGCGTGGTCAACCGCGCCGAACTGCTCTCCCTGCTCGACGAACTGCGCGCGGCCCTGCCCGACTCCCTCGCCCAGGCGCGGGAGCTGATCGGCGACCGCGACCACATGGTCGAGCGGGCCCGCCAGGAGGCCGAGCGGATCGTCGCGAACGCGCACGCCGAGCGAGGCTCCCTGATCTCCGACACCGAGGTCGCCCGTCGCTCCCAGAACGAGGCCGACCGCATTCTCGGCGAGGCCCGCCAGGAGGCCGAGGAGGTCCGCGCCGAGGCCGACGACTACGTCGACTCCAAGCTGGCCAACTTCGAGGTCGTCCTCACCAAGACCCTCGGCTCGGTCGGCCGCGGCCGCGAGAAGCTCCTCGGTACGGGCCCCGGTCTCGACGAGCAGGGTTACGAGGACGAGGACGCTCCCGAGCGCAGTCACGACCCCGAGACCCTGCGCCGCGACGCCGACGCCTACGTGGACGCCAAGCTCGGTGCCTTCGAGGCCGTCCTCGCCAAGACCCTGGAGGCCGTCGGCCGCGGACGGCAGAAGCTCCACGGCCGGATCGCCACCGACGACCTCGGCGCCCTCGCCCTGAACGACGACGGCACCTCCCCGCAGCCCACCAGCGACGCCGACTACCTGGCCGGCCTCGCCGAACTGGCCGACACCCCCGCCCAGCAGTCCCCGTCCGTGCCGGAGCAGCCGTCGTACGGGCAGCAGCAGGATTCCTACGCGGCGACGGCGTACCAGCAGGACCCGTACGGCTACCAGCAGCAGTACGCCCAGCCCCAGCAGTCCGCCGACCCCTACGGCTACCGGCAGGCCGACCCGTACGCGGCCGGCTACCCGCAGCAGCCGGAGTACGACCCGAACCAGGGGCACGTGGACCCGCAGCCACACCAGGACCAGCAGGGGCACCAGGGGTACGCGCAGCCGCAGGGGAACGTGCTCGACGAGACCAGCCTCTTCGACACCACCATGATCACGGCGGAGCAGTTGCGCCGCTACGAGCAGGGCCGCTGACAGCGGATTGGGCCGAGAGGGAAAGGTCCAGTATCCTGGCTCTTCGGTCGCGCGTGCGTTCATGCTGTCCGCAACAGACGCCCGCGATCGAGCGCTGCCCGGAACACCCGGGGCGGCGCCCTCCTGACGAGTTCCGAAGACCGAAAGCAGAAATGGCTCTGAACGCCCGCCTCGACCACCGCAACCCCCTCGTGTTCGACACACACGAGCTGGGTCGGCGGCCCGGTGCGCAACAGCGTCTGACGCGCTCGGTCGACGCTCCCAAGGACCTCGGGATCAAGGGGGTCGTCGGAGTGCCGGAAGGTGCGCCGGTGGAGCTCGAACTCCGTCTGGAGTCGGTCATGGAAGGGGTGCTCGTCACAGGCACCGCCCGTGCCGACGCCAAGGGGGAGTGCGTAAGGTGTCTGGAGCCGGTCGAGCTGGAGCTCGAAGCGGACTTCCAGGAGATGTTCTCGTACCCCGACGCCGATGAGCGGGGCCGCGTGATCGCGGAACCCGACAGCGACGCCGAGGACGACGAGGACAGGCTCTTCATCGAGGACGGCCTGTTCGACCTCGAACCCGTGCTGCGCGATGCGGTGGTGCTCGCACTGCCGATGCAGCCGGTGTGCCAGGACGACTGCCCCGGCCTGTGCTCCGCGTGCGGAGCACGGCTCGCGGACGACCCGGACCACCACCATGACGCCGTCGACATCCGTTGGGCGGCACTGCAGGGACTCGCCGGTTCACTCGAAGACGGCGAGAAGGACGAGATGAGCGGCGCCGAACCCGGTGTCGACGAGAAGCAGGAGAAGTAGCCGTGGCTGTTCCGAAGCGGAAGATGTCGCGCAGCAACACGCGCCACCGCCGGTCGCAGTGGAAGGCTGCGGTCCCCACCCTGGTTGCGTGCGAGCGCTGCCACGAGCCCAAGCTGCAGCACATCGCGTGCCCGTCTTGCGGCACCTACAACAAGCGCCAGGTCCTCGAGGTCTGAGCGGCTGGTGAGAGGCTTCATGTCTGACGCCAAGGCGGAGACCAACGCCAAGAAAAAGGCGGAGAACACAGCCTCGTCCCACACGCTTCTGGAAGGGCGGCTCGGCTACAAGCTCGAGTCCGCCCTTCTGGTGCGTGCGCTGACCCACCGTTCGTACGCGTACGAGAACGGCGGTCTGCCCACCAACGAGCGCCTGGAGTTCCTCGGGGACTCCGTGCTCGGCCTCGTGGTCACGGACACGCTGTACCGCACCCACCCCGACCTGCCCGAAGGCCAACTGGCCAAACTGCGGGCCGCGGTGGTCAACTCTCGTGCGCTGGCGGAGGTGGGCCGCGGGCTCGACCTCGGCTCCTTCATCCGGCTCGGCCGTGGTGAAGAGGGCACAGGTGGCCGGGACAAGGCATCCATCCTCGCCGACACCCTCGAAGCGGTGATCGGTGCGGTCTATCTCGACCAGGGGCTGGACTCGGCGGCGGAGCTGGTGCACCGCCTGTTCGACCCGCTGATCGAGAAGTCCTCGAACCTCGGTGCCGGCCTGGACTGGAAGACCAGTCTCCAGGAGCTCACCGCGACCGAGGGACTCGGCGTGCCCGAGTACCTGGTCACGGAGACCGGCCCCGACCACGAGAAGACCTTCACCGCTGCCGCCCGCGTCGGAGGCGTCTCGTACGGCACCGGCACCGGCCGCAGCAAGAAGGAAGCGGAGCAGCAGGCGGCTGAGTCCGCCTGGCGTGCGATCCGCGCCGCGGCGGACGAGCGGGCGAAGGCGGCGGCCGAGGCCGTGGCCTCGGCCGCCGCCGACGACACCGCGGACACACCTTCTGACACCGCCCCGGCCTGACGCCGGGTGCCGCCGCCCCCGGGCCCCGCGAGGGGATACGGGGGCGGCTTCGGTGCGTTGTCGGGTGCGAGCGTGGGGGCTGGTCGCGCAGTTCCACGAGCCCCTGAAGAGCAGGGGCTGCGCCCCGTGCTTTTCAGGCCCGCAGGGCCGTGGTCTTCCAGGCTCACAGGGCCATGGCTCTCAGGCCCGCAGGGGCCTGATCTTTAGGGGCGCGGGGAACTGCGCGAGAAGCCCCCCGAGAACTGTCTTTTAAA
>NZ_JARGEE010000263.1:0-12695 GCF_033794485.1 Streptomyces sp. MB09-02B | reverse complement strand
CCCCGCGATCGCCCCCACCATCTCCACCACCTGCCGAGTCTCCGCGACTTCATGCACCCGATACACCTGCGCCCCCAACCAGGCCGAGACAGCGGTGGTTGCCAAGGTCCCCACCACCCGCTCCTTCACCGGCCTGTCCAACGTCTCCCCCACGAAGTCCTTGTTGGAGAGCGACACCAGCACCGGCCACCCCGTGGCGACCATCTCCCCGAGCCGCCGAGTCGCCTCCAGACTGTGCCGCGTGTTCTTTCCGAAGTCGTGCCCCGGATCGATCAGCACGGACTCCCGCGGCACCCCCAAGGCCACCGCCCGCTCCGCCAGCCCCACGGTCACCCGCAGCACGTCGGCCATCACGTCGTCGTACTCGACCCGATGCGGCCGCGTACGAGGCTGAGCCCCACCCGCGTGCGTGCACACCAGCCCCACCCGATACCGCGCCGCGACCTCCGCGAGCCGGGGATCGACCCCGCCCCACGCGTCGTTGAGGAGATCCGCCCCGGCCTCGCACACGGCCTCACCGACCTCGTGCCGCCAGGTGTCGACGCTGATGATCACGTCCGGGAACCGCCGCCGCACCTCCGCGACGAATCCCACGGTCCGCCGCGCCTCCTCCGCGGCGGTCACCTCCTCCCCGGGCCCGGCCTTCACCCCGCCGATGTCGATGACGGCCGCCCCGTCGGCGACCGCCTGCTCCACGCGCGCGAGCGCCGGCTCGTCCCGGAAGGTGGCCCCCTGGTCGTAGAAGGAGTCCGGCGTCCGGTTCACGATCGCCATGATCACCGGCTCGTGCGGGCCGAATTCCCGCTTGCCCAGCCTGAGCATCCGCTGTGACCTCTCCCCAGTACGTGCCGTCGATCGCCGGGCCTGCCCGACCGCCTGCGACCTTAACTGTCAGACTCGCATGGCACGATCGGAGCCGAACACACTCGAGGGGACCCAGCGATGTTCATGTTCTTGTTCCTGGTCGTCGCGCTCGCCGTCGTGGTCGGCGCGGTGACGCTCGCCGTGGTCGGCGGCGGCGACAACGCGGTGCTGCCGGAGGCCGAGGGCGAGCGCCTGCAGGACCCGCTGCCGGTGGACCGCCCGGTCAACCGCGCGGACGTCGAGGCGCTCCGCTTCCCGCTCGCCGTCCGCGGCTATCGCATGGTGGACGTGGACGACGTCCTCGGCCGCCTCAGCGCGGAGATCGCCGAGCGGGACGCCAGGATCGCCGACCTGGAGTCCGCGCTCGCGGGCGCCCGCGCGGCGACCACGACCTCCCTGCACAAGCCGGAGGAGGGCGACCACCGGTGACTGACGGCACCGCCCTGCCCGGCTCCGACGGCGC
Source organism: Streptomyces sp. MB09-02B (assembly GCF_033794485.1). Classification (NCBI taxonomy): domain Bacteria; kingdom Bacillati; phylum Actinomycetota; class Actinomycetes; order Kitasatosporales; family Streptomycetaceae; genus Streptomyces; species Streptomyces sp. MB09-02B. The sequence goes on along the minus strand of NZ_JARGEE010000263.1, from coordinate 11,368 downwards.
GCCGCGCTGCCCCTGGGCCCTGTCCACCGAGGACTACGTCGCGTACCACGACGAGGAGTGGGGCCGCCCGGTCCACGGCGACGACGCGCTCTACGAGCGGCTCTGCCTGGAGGCCTTCCAGTCCGGCCTCTCCTGGATCACCATTCTGCGCCGCCGCGAGGGCTTCCGCGCCGCCTTCGCCGACTTCAAGGTCGCCTCGGTCGCCCTGTTCACCGAGGCCGACCAGGAGCGTCTCCTCGCCGACCCCGGCATCATCCGCAACCGTGCCAAGATCGAGGCCACCGTCGCCAACGCCCGCGAGCTGTCCACCTGGGCCCCCGGCGAGCTGGACGAACTGATCTGGTCCCACGCCCCGGACCCGACGACCCGCCCGGCCCCGAGAACCCTCGCGGACGTCCCGGCGGTCACCCCCGAGTCCACGGCCCTCTCCAAGGCCCTCAAGAAACGAGGCATCCGCTTCGTCGGCCCGACCACGGCGTACGCGCTGATGCAGGCCTGCGGCCTGGTGAACGACCACCTGGAGACATGCGTCGCGCGAAGTGCCCCGTGAGGGGCGTGGGTCTGTGACACGTGCGGCTCCGCCGCGGGGGCGCGGTCAACCCCGTCGAACCCGCGGCTCCCCACCAACCGTCACCGCCCCAGGTACTTCGGCTCTTCCTTGTTGACGAACGCCCGCACGGCGATCTGGTGGTCCTCCGACGCCCCCGCCCGGGTCTGGAGCTCGTCCTCCTTCTCCAGCGTCTCGGCCAGCGAGTGGGTGAACCCGTACGCCACGGCCTCCTTGATCGCCGCGTACGCCACGGTCGGCCCCCCGGCCAGCATCCGCGCCACCTCCTCGGCGGCGGTGTGCAACGAGGCCGCCGGAACGACCCGGTTCGCGATCCCCAGCTCGTACGCCTCCTGCGCCTTGATGCTGCGCGGGAACAACAGCAGATCGGCGGCACGACCGGGGCCGATCACCCGCGGCAGGGTCCAAGAGACCCCGGAGTCGGCCGTGAGCGCCACCCCGGCGAAGGACGTGTTGAAGGAGGCCGTGTCGGCGACCACCCGGTAGTCCGCCGCGAGCGCGAACCCCAGACCGGCCCCGGCCGCGACACCGTTCACCCCGGCCACCACGGGCTTCGCCATGCTCGTGAGCGCCTTCACCACGGGGTTGTAGTGCTCCTTGACCGTGCTCATGACCTCCCCCGAGCCCTCGATCAGCAGCCCGATGTGCTCCTTGAGGTCCTGACCCACACAGAACGCCCGCTCCCCGGCGGCCGTCAGCAGCACCGCCCGCACCGCGTCGTCACCGGCGGCCTCCTCCACGGCCTCCCGCAGCGCGACCTTCGTCGCGATGTTCAGCGCGTTCATCGCCTCGGGGCGGTTCAGCGTGATCTTCGCGAGTCCGTCGTGCACCTCGTAGAGCACGGTGTCGGCCATGGTGTTTCCCCTCCGGTGTCGCGGCAGGCGACGTACTGGTCAGTACGCCCTCGTCACAGCACAGCATGGCCGAGTTCACGGGCGACGGCCGGGCCCGGACGTGTGACCTGCGTCAAAGAATCACCAATGGGGGAGCACCCACCCGGGACCGTGCGGTGGCGCAGTATCGCAGTCACACCGCCGAATTGGGTGGTTTTGCTCGCGCGCGTTGCCCAAGCGATGCCGACCGATGTTGGTCATCGGGTCATGAGATGCGGGATAATGGCCTGGAAGCAATGTGTTCGATGCCGGTGTCGCGTGTCCCCAGGTGGGCCCGCGCCTGCCCTCCCGGGCCGTCGGCTTGGCGATGAGCTGGTTTCAGGAAGGGGTACGAGCATGGCGGCCATGAAGCCGCGGACGGGCGATGGCCCGCTCGAGGTGACCAAGGAGGGGCGGGGCATCGTCATGCGCGTTCCGCTCGAAGGCGGCGGTCGGCTCGTCGTCGAGCTGACCCCTGACGAGGCCGACGCCCTCGGAGATGCCCTCAAGAAGGTCGTCGGCTGACGCGCGTAGCGACCATACCCTTTCAGTGCCCCGGCACCGCCCACTCGGCGGTGCCGGGGCACTGTCGTACCGGGGAGTGCTCGGTCGCCGGTCCGGTGGCCGGTCGGGTGGCGGGCGGCCGCTCAGCGCTTGACCGCGCACAGCAGGCCGTCGCCCACCGGGAGCAGGGACGGCACGAGCTCGGGGCTCTCCCGGACCGTGCGCAACAGCTCCCGCAGGCGTATGACCTCGGTGGGCTGGGGGTTGGAGTCCACCGTCCGGCCGCTGGCGAAAACACCCTCGAAAGCCACGAGGCCACCGGGTCTGAGCAGGCGCAACGATTCAGCGAGGTAGTCGAGGCACTCCAGCCGGTCGCCGTCGCAGAAGACCAGGTCGTACCCGGAATCCGCGAGGCGGGGCAGCACGTCCAGGGCGTGACCCGGGATGAAGCGGGCGCGGTTGCTGGCGAAGCCGGACGCGCGGAACGCCTGCCGGGCGAACTGCTGGTGCTCCGGCTCCGGATCCACGGTGGTCAGCACCCCGTCGGGCCGCATGCCGTGCAGCAGATGGATCCCGGAGACCCCGGTCCCGGTCCCGATCTCCGCCACCGCCTTCGCGTCCACGGTGGCGGCGAGCACCCGCAGCGCGGCGCCCGTGCCGGGCGACACCGCGCGCAGCCCTGCCTCCCGGGCCCGTTCCCGGGCCCAGCGCAGCGCGTCGTCCTCGGCGACAAAGGCGTCGGCGAACGCCCAGCTCGTCAGCCGGTTGCCGGAAATGGCCCTCTCCTTATGTCCCCGTGGTTGCCTGGGCGTGACTGTATCCGTTGCCGTCGGGAACCTGCTGATGGGACCGGTCGTTTAAAGGGATGAGTGAGTGACGGGGGCCGCGACGGGGGGCACGGGATGGATCGGTCGGACGAGCGGGAGCGCGCATCGACGCTGCTGCTGACCAAGCCGGATGGGCCACGTCCGCCGGACGAGCCACATCGGCGCACGGCAATTTCTTATAAAACCGCTTATCCGGAGCTAACGGGCGAGGTGGCTATGGTAGGGGCTCCACTGGACACCACCAGAGCCGACAGGGGAGGTGCGGCCGCGCCTGTGGATCGGGGAGGAGTGCTGCGGCGCTTTCTCGGATCGGCGGGCAGGCCGAAATCCGTGAACGACACCGCTGACCACAGCCACGCCGACGCTCCCGCCTCGGGCGGAGCACAGACCGCGACCTTCACCACGGACGCGCACGCACAGGCGTGGACTCCGCCCACCTGGGAGGAGATCGTCAGCACCCACAGCGGCCGCGTCTACCGGCTCGCCTACCGTCTGACCGGCAACCAGCACGACGCCGAGGACCTCACCCAGGAGGTCTTCGTCCGCGTCTTCCGCTCCCTGTCGACCTACACGCCCGGTACCTTCGAGGGCTGGCTGCACCGCATCACCACCAACCTCTTCCTGGACATGGTCCGGCGCAAGCAGCGCATCCGCTTCGACGCCCTCGGGGACGACGCGGCCGAGCGCCTGCCCAGCCGCGAGCCCACCCCGCAGCAGATCTTCAACGACGCGCACTTCGACGCCGACGTCCAGCAGGCCCTCGACACCCTGGCACCCGAATTCCGTGCCGCCGTCGTCCTCTGCGACATCGAAGGACTGTCGTACGAGGAGATCGCCGCGACCCTGGGCGTCAAGCTCGGCACGGTCCGCTCCCGGATCCACCGCGGCCGCTCCCAGCTCCGCAAGGCCCTCGCGCACCGCTCCCCGGAGGCCCGGGCCGAGCAGCGCCGCGGGTTCACGGTGCCCCGGGTGGCCGTGCTGGGAGGAGGGGGCGCGACCGCGTGAGTGGATCCCGTCCTACACCTGCCGAGCAGCACCTGGGAGACCGTCTCTCCGCCCTGGTCGACGGAGAACTCGGTCATGAGGCGCGAGACCGCGTCCTGGCACATCTCGCCACCTGCGCGAAGTGCAAGTCGGAGGCGGACGAACAGCGCCGCCTGAAGAACGTCTTCGCGGAGGCCGCTCCGCCGCCCCCCTCCGAGAGCTTCCTGGCCCGTCTCCAGATGCTCCCGGCCGGCGGCGACGGCGACGGTGGCTCGCCGCTGTCCGGTGGCTTCGGCGGAAGACTCGGAGGTACGGCCGGGGGACCGGGCCGGCCCGGAGACCCCTCCGACTCCCGGGACTTCGCCGACTTCGGCGTCTTCGGATCCGGCGACTCCTTCGGGTACGTCCCGTCGGGACCACACGGCGGCGCACTGACGCCGTCGGAAGGTCGCGGAGTCCTCGGCGGCGGCCGAGGAGCGTCCGGCGGCCGTGGGTTCCTCGGCGACCGGGGCTTTTTGGGCGGCCGTGGCTTCCTCGGTGACCGGGGGGCGCTGGGCGACCGGGGCTTCCTGGGCGGCGGACGCGGCGTCTCCGGCGGTGCGGACGACCGCCCGCGCCGTGCGGAGAGAACCGCCGGCGACAGAGACGAACAAGACGACAGAGGGGCCACGGGCGACCGTGGCTTTCGGATCCATGACGTGAGCCGACAGGAGGCCGAGCGTTCGGCCTCACGCGGCATGCGGTTCGCCTTCGTGGCGGCGGGCGCTGTGTCGCTGGCCGCGATCGCCCTCGGCGGCGTGACCAACGGCATGCCCGTCGAGACGGCCGACGCCCGGGGCGCTTCCGGCGCCGGCAGCAACGTCACCCCGCTGCGGACCCAGGCCTCCGGCACGGTTCCGACGCCCGAGGCGCAGCGCCGCCGGGGAACGGTCGGGCCGCTGCTCGGACATGGCCAGCAGTCCATGGGCACGGCGCCCGTCGCCCCGACGGAGATCTCCGCGCCCCTGCTGCCCGGGGTCCCCGCTCCGGCCGGCCAGGACCGTCGGTCCGTACACCCGCTGACCGCACCCGTGTTGGCCGGTGCCGCCGTCATGTCACCGCTCATACGTCCGCTCACCGGCGCGCCGCCACTGCAGCTGACCGACTGGTCCCCTGCCCCCGAGCTCACGGGACCAGGCCTGCTGACGGCCCCCGACACCACCTCGTCCCCCACACCCACCTCGCCCGTCCTCCGCTGACCCCGACTTCTGCGCGCCGGCCCGCGAACCTGGTTGAATCCAGAATGGGCCGTGTCCGCTCGGGCCGGTTTCGGCCTGCGGCGTTCGGCTGAACGGTGGGCGGCGGGCCGGTCCTTGGGACGGGCCCTAGGTGTGGGGAGAACATGAACGAGGGGAAGCCCACGAAGGCGAAGTGGTGGAGCCGCCCCCGAGCGCACGGCGCGGGGGCCGAGACGGCGGGGGACCACATCGGGGCGTCGACGGCGTCCGATGAGTCGACGGGCGCCACGGGATCCACAGGAACCGCCGGTTCCGGAGGACCTGTCGGGGCTGTGGAGAACCTCGGGTCGTCGGCGAACCCGGCTCGTGAAGAAAACCCCGAGGGCGACTTCGAGTTGGAACGCCCGGCGACGGCGGCGGTGACCACTGCATCGGCCCTAGCCGAGACCGACTCCGGCGCCGATTTCGAGCTGGCTCGCCCGGTTGTCGAGGCTCCGTCCGGGGGCGCCTCCACGTCGACGGCCGCCGCGGCCGGTGACACGGACGGCGACTTCGAACTGGAACGGCCGACCGGGGCGGGCGCGGGACGGGACGCGGCGGACGGCACGAGCTCGCCGACCGAGCCCGGCGGTTCGGCGGTCGACGCCGATGAGGGCCGTACCGGAGGTGCCGCGGCCTCCGTCACCGCCGCGATCTCGGCTTCTGCCGCCCCCGCCCCCGCACCCTCTGCCGCAGGCGTCCCCACGACCATGGTCGTGGGCGCAACCGCTACCGCCGATGCCCGGCCGTCGGCTGAGCAAGGTGCCGTGAGCGCCCCTGACGCGCCCTCTGAGCGCCCCAAACCGCTGCACGACCCCGATCCCTACGGCACCCCGCCGTACGGCGAGCCCGGCCCCTGGGCGCCCGCTCCGCCGTTCCAGCATCCGGCGACGAGTCCCGCCCCCGGCCCGCACGTTCAGCAGACGACACCGGTACCCGACGCCCACGCGGTGGCGGGGGCGCCGACGCCGGACGGGACGACCGCGTCGGGCGCATCGAGTTCGGGAGCATCGAGCGACGATGGGGCGCCCTCGGCGTCGGCGGTTTCCCCCACGCGCGCCGGGGTGCCCGCGGCGGCTGCTCCCGCGTACGCCGACACGACCGCGTCGGCGCCCGCGGCCCACGGCACCGCCGTACCGGCGACCGTTCCGGGGCCGATGCCGGCGGACTCCCACCCGGACGCACCTCGGCCCGGTCCGGCGCCGTACCAGGACGCCGTCCGGTCGGCCGCGGCACCGCAGGCCGCAGCGGCTTCGTACGCGGACGTGCCCGCGGCTGCCGCCGCGACGTCCTTCCCGGACGCGTCCCAGCCCGCCGCGGCGCCCTACCCCGACGCACCTCGACCTCCCGGGGCCTCCTACGCGTATCCGTCCCAGCCGGGCCCGCCGCCCTTCGGGGAGGCGGCGCAGCCGGTGCCGCCCCCCTACGCGGGCGGAGCCCAGCCGGTGCCGCCGCCCTACGCCGGCGGGGCTCAGGCCGCGCAGCCGTCGCGGGAAGCCGGAGGTCAGCACGTCTCCGGGGCCTACGCCAACCCCGGACAGTCGCCGCAGGCCGCGCCGCACAGCTCGCAAGGGCCGTGGCAGAACTACGACCCGTGGGCCGGCTCGGGTTCGCTGCAGCAGAACGGGGCCGCGGTGGACGACGTGGCGCGGCGGCGTCGGCGCAGGGGCAGGACGCTGGTGGTCGGGGCCCTGCTGATCGCCGTCGTGGCCGGCGGTGTCGGCGGAGTCGTGGGCGCGTACCTGGAGCGGAACGGCGGAGTCGGGGCCATCGAACTGCCGCAGACCAGCGACGGGGTGACGGGCCGGGCGCCCGACAGCGTCGCGGGGATCGCCGCCAGCGCGCTGCCCAGCGTCGTGACCCTGCATGTGAGCGGGGACAGCGCGCAGGGCACCGGCACCGGCTTCGTCCTCGACGAGCGGGGCCACATCCTCACCAACAACCACGTCGTCGACCCCGCCGGCGCCGACGGCGACATATCGGTGACCTTCAGCGGCGGCGAGACCGCCAAGGCCACCATGGTCGGCCGGGACACCGGCTACGACCTGGCCGTGGTCAAGGTCTCCGGCGTCAGCGGGCTCAAGCCGCTGCCCCTCGGCAACTCCGAGGAGGTCCAGGTCGGCGACCCGGTCGTCGCCATCGGCGCCCCCTTCGACCTGGCCAACACCGTCACCTCCGGCATCATCAGCGCCAAGGAGCGGCCCATCACGGCCGGCGGCCAGAGCGGAAACGTCAGCGATGTGTCGTACGTGGACGCGCTGCAGACCGACGCGCCGATAAACCCGGGCAATTCCGGAGGCCCGCTCCTGGACGGCAAGGCCCGCGTGATCGGCATCAACAGCGCCATCCGCTCCGCCGGCAGCGGCTCCGAGTCGGACGGTGGGCAGGCCGGTTCCATCGGCCTGGGCTTCGCGATCCCCATCAACCAGGGCAAGCGCGTCGCCGAGGAGCTGATCAACACCGGCAAGGCCACCCACCCGGTGATCGGGGTCACCCTCGACATGGACTACTCGGGTGACGGCGCCCGTATCGGTGAGCGGGGTGACGGCGACGGGTCCGGAGTGACCTCGGGCGGCCCCGCCGACCGGGCCGGAATGCGCTCGGGCGACGTCATCACCGAGGTCGACGGCCAGCGTGTCCACTCCGGTGACGAACTGATCGTCAAGGTCCGCGCCCACCGGCCCGGCGACCGTCTGGAGCTCACCCTGCTGCGGGACGGCAGGGAGCGGACGGTCACCCTCACCCTCGGCTCGTCCGGCGGCGACTGACCGTGGCCCGGCGGCCATGACGGCGAAACCCACTGACAGCAACTTCACAGCAGGGGCCCCGTACCCCCTGCTGCCAGGCAAACAGCTGGGAAAACCCGTCGCTCGGGCCGGGTCGGAAGCCGCCCGAAGGTACCGGATCGGCGGTATCGCCGGGTACCGTGGATCCGGCCCGGACCACGGACGACCTGCCGAGGCCCGCGGATCGGGACCGAGGACATCGCAAGGAGCTTCAGGTGTTCAATGACATAGGTGCGCTCGAGGTGGTGACGCTCGTCGTCCTCGCCGTGCTCGTCTTCGGTCCGGACAAGCTCCCGAAGGTGATCCAGGACGTCACGCGGACCATCCGCAAGATCCGCGAGTTCTCGGACAGCGCCAAGGCGGACATCCGCAACGAACTCGGGCCGGAGTTCAAGGACTTCGAGTTCGAGGACCTCAACCCCAAGACGTTCATCCGCAAGCAGTTGGACAACGACGAACTGGGGCTGAAGGAGATCCGCAGCAACCTCGACCTGAAGAAGGAGATGGCGGAGCTCACGGACGCCGTCCACGGCCGCGAGTCCGCGTCCGCCTCGTCCGACTCCTCCTCGGCCTCCTCCGGTGCCACCTCCTCGGGCGCGACCGGCGGCTCCGTCGACATGACGAAGAAGCGCGAGATCGAAGAGCGCCCGCCATACGACATGGACGCCACCTGAGCCGTACGCCGGTGTGCTGCCGCGCCCCCCGACGTGATGCGATTCATACCGTCACGCACCCTCGTACGGCCCGAACCCGCCAGTACGCCGTCCTACGCGCCGGGCGCTTTCCCTGCTGCTCGGAGAGCTGTGGCTATGCTGCCCAGTTGTTGTGCGGACCGTAAGAAGAGCGAGCGACGACGCCCGAGGGGGGCGGGCCGCTCCGGTCCGTCTAGAGCGAGGAGGCGTCCGGGCACATGGAGACGACGAGTCGGGTAGGCGCGCAGGCGTCGGCCGCGGAGGGTGGACAACAGCTCCCCTCCGGCCGACGCGCGGTCGACGGCTACCTGCTGGCGCCCTTCCCGTGGTACGGCCTCGACGAGGCCTTCACGGGACCGCGCTGGCTGATGCAGGTCGGTACGTCGGCGGAAGGAGCCGTCGAGCACGGTTCGATCGGCCACGGTGACGAGCCCTCGGTGCGCAACGAGTACACCGCCGGGTCGGACGACGAGGCCAAGGAGCGGTTCGCGGTCGTGGTGACCGTCGCGGAGAACCCGTCCCGCAGGAGCGCCGACGGCACGGGACTGCTGGAGGCCACGTCGGTCTCCTCGGCGGCGTGGCTCGCGGGCGTGGGGCTCTTGTCCTTCACCTGGCCCGGGCAGCTGGACCACTCCCGGCGTGACGACTGGCTGGACCAGCAGACCGAGGCCGCGTGGGTGCTGGCCGACGATCTCGCCGGGCCCGACTGGACGACCCTGTCCCTGCCGGTGGACGGCGTGCCGACGCCGTTCCACTACCGCGAGTCCGAGTTCGGGTGGGTGCTCGCGGGGTCGACCTCGCAGGGGGTGCACGTGGGGGCGTACGGGCGGGGGATGAGCGCGTACGGTCTGGGGTTCGCCGTGGTCAAGGACGTCGAGGCGTACACGTAGTCGAGTCGTACGCGTAACGGGGAAGGGCACCGCGCTGTGGTGTGCTGCGGTGCCCTTCATCGCCGTAGGGACTTCGGTGGTTCGGGGACTGCGGGTTCGTCGTGGGCTGTCGCGCAGTTCCCCGCGCCCCTGAGAGCGTCCCCGCGGCTGCGACAGGCGCCCTAGAACTTGTTCCTCGGGGTGATTCCCAGGCTCATGCCCGACAGGCCCCGCTGGCGGCCGCCCAGCTTGCCCGCGATGGCTCGCAGGGCCGTGCCCGCGGGGGAGTCGGGGTCGCTCAGGACGACCGGCTTGCCGTCGTCGCCGCCCTCGCGGAGGCGGACGTCGATGGGGATGGAGCCGAGGACCGGGACCGTGGCGCCGGTGGTGCGGGTGAGGCCGTCCGCGACGGTCTGGCCGCCGCCCGTGCCGAACACGTCGACCATCTCGTCGCAGTGCGGGCAGGGCAGGCCCGACATGTTCTCGACGACGCCGACGATCTTCTGGTGGGTCTGCACGGCGATCGAGCCGGCGCGCTCGGCGACCTCGGCCGCCGCCTGCTGCGGGGTGGTCACGACGAGGATCTCGGCGTTCGGGACCAGCTGCGCCACCGAGATGGCGATGTCGCCCGTGCCCGGCGGGAGGTCGAGGAGGAGGACGTCCAGGTCGCCCCAGTACACGTCCGCGAGGAACTGCTGGAGGGCGCGGTGGAGCATCGGGCCACGCCACACCACGGGGGCGTTGCCCGGGGTGAACATGCCGATCGAGATGACCTTCACGCCGTTCGCGGACGGCGGCATGATCATGTTCTCGACCTGGGTGGGACGCCCGTCGGCGCCCAGCATGCGGGGCACGGAGTGGCCGTAGATGTCGGCGTCCACGACACCGACCTTGAGGCCGTCGGCCGCCATGGCCACCGCCAGGTTCACCGTCACCGAGGACTTGCCGACGCCGCCCTTGCCGGAGGCGACGGCGTACACGCGCGTGAGGGAGCCCGGCTTGGCGAAGGGGACCTCGCGCTCGGCCTGGCCGCCGCGCAGGGCGCCCGCCAGTTCCTTGCGCTGCTCGTCGCTCATGACGTCCAGCTCGACGTCGACGCGGGTGACGCCCTCGACCGCCGCGACCGCGTCTGTCACACGCTGGGTGATGGTGTCGCGCATGGGGCAGCCGGAGACCGTCAGGTACACGGCGACCGCGACCGCTCCGTCCGCGCCGATCTCCACCGACTTGACCATCCCGAGTTCGGTGATGGGACGGTTGATCTCGGGGTCGTTCACCGTCGACAGTGCTTCGCGCACCGCGTCTTCCGTAGCCATAAGGACGATGGTACGGCGCTGCGCGGGGCCCCTGGGAGCCCTGTCAGCGGTCGCCCATGTCACGTCCGCGGGGGTGTTCCGGCGGGAATACCGCCCGGTCCGCGCGCGGCCCCTCACCGTCGTGCTCGTGCAGCTCCCTGACCAGGTCGTGGAGCTCCGAGCGCAGCCAGTCGCGGGTGGCGACCTCGCCGAGGCCGATGCGCAGCGCGGCGATCTCCCTGGTCAGGTACTCGGTGTCGGCGATCGACCGCTCGTTCTGCTTGCGGTCCTGTTCGAGGTTGACGCGGTCGCGGTCGTCCTGGCGGTTCTGCGCGAGCAGGATGAGCGGGGCCGCGTACGAGGCCTGGAGGGAGAGCATCAGGGTGAGGAAGATGAAGGGGTAGTTGTCGAAGCGCAGGTCGCGCGGGGCGGAGACGTTCCACACCACCCACAGGATGATGACGAAGGTCATCCAGACGATGAACCGCCCGGTGCCCAGGAACCGCGCGATCCGCTCCGACAGCCGTCCGAAGGCCTCCGGGTCCCATTCCGGCAGGAACCTGGCCCGGCGCGGCAGCGGCTGGTCGAGACGTGTACGCGGGCGTGCGGTGGCCCCGGTGGGTGTGCGCTCCCTCATGGGAGCCCCGGAGGGCGCCGTGCGCTCCCGCATGCCCACGCCTGCGTGCGCCCGCTCGCGCCCCGTGTGCCGCCCCTC
>NZ_JARGEE010000262.1:0-12718 GCF_033794485.1 Streptomyces sp. MB09-02B | reverse complement strand
ACTACGCCGAGCAGGCGACGGCCGAACCGACGAACCTGAAACCCCGTCAACCCTCACTGACCAGCTGATCAGCACCTCTCGCGCAACGGGGGAACCTCAGGCGTAGACGCCGGGCTGGGGCAGGGTCATCTCCCCGGCCGGCCCCATGGTGATCTGGTTGATGACGAGAACGCCGGTTTCGGATTCCAGGGTGACAGTGGCGATGCCCTCGGACTCCCCGGGGGGCTCCTGAGGGCTGTCCCAGATTCGGATGGCGACCTTGACGCGAATGTCGGGCTGGAGGCTGCGGAGGTACAGGTGGTAGCCGTTGCCCGCGACCACCTCGGTGCGTGAACGGTTCGCCGCGTCGTCATCGTCAAGGTAGGCGTCGGAATCATAGACCTCGACGAGGGAGTAGTTCGGGCTGGCTGTGGTGTGGTACTCCGTGATGAGCGCCATGGTCGCGTGGTCTCCGGGGGCTACGGAACAATCTTGACGTAGAAGGCGTCTCCGTCAAGTATGCGGTTCGCCGTGTACATCGAGTTCAGGCGCCGGCCACCGGCCTCATCACTGTCAGCGTTCGTGTGTCATGGCCGCCGTCAGTCCAGCCGCTCAGGACGAACTCTGTCGACCAGATGCACCAATGCTTCCTCCGGAGTCCCGCCATAGAGGGCGAGGAACGCATCGTAGGCGCCGTACGTCCGGCCCCCCTCGGCGACGAGAAGCACGAGAGGACCGGAGGCCGCCGTGCCCACGGGCGTCAGCTTCTCTCCCGTTCTCTGCTCATATCCCCTCAGCTTTTCGCCGTTGACGATGCGACTGGCGCGCTCGGCGTTCAGTTCGCAGCTGTGTTTCCCTGGATCGAGCGGATGGCGGGGGTAATCGAAGCCCGATCCGTTGAATTCCTCGACGAAACGCAGCACCGTCGGCGAGCAATGGATTCCCAGCTCATCCCAGACATCCCTGATGTGCTGGACGTCCGCTTCGGAGGCCATCCACCGGGCGTCCTCCGCCAGGATGTCCGACAGCCTTTCCGGCAGTCCTGCCTCACGAGGGCTATCAGGCCGATCCGTCACGCGCGCCGCCCCTTCCCATAATTCTTCTGCTGGGTTCTTACCGACTCCCAGTACAACACTGTCTCCACAGTTGTGGACCAGGACCGACGCGGCCCCCGCCAACACATAGTACGTATGGAGGTCCGAGACGGTCAGTTTGTACGCAGTCTCGCCCGCACTGGTCCACTTCCTGACCAACCGTGACCCGAGGATACCTTCGGAGCGGTCTTGGCCTGTGCCTTCTTTAGAACCGGGTTACCGGTCTTCTTTTTCGCGGCCCCGGAAAAGGCTGCGGCTGGAGGCTCGGGGTCCGTGAGGTGCGGGCATCCCGTCAAAAGCCCAGCGGCCCCACCGGAAACAGATCCGGTGGGGCCGCTGGAACTCTGTGAGGCTTCCCCTATCGGCGGTGTTTACTCGGGACCGGTGGTGGGGTCACCTTCGGGGGAAGAGCCAAACCCCATACATCCGACCACTTTGAGCGGTTGCGGATCAAGGTAGAGACGAAAGAGGTATCCGCCTCGTTCGCGATCGTCCACGTTGGCCACAAGAACGCCCTGCTCGCCCTTTTCGGCAAGACCCGCAAGGCATTCCGTGATCCCGACAACCGGCTTACCGCGCCGCTGCAGACTTCCCACCCTCCCGCGAAGGATGCCCCGAAGCATCGACGCTGGAAGAGGTTTGAGCCAGATCTCGAAAGGCGCTCCGGAAAGCAATGCATTCTTGGCCTGAATGCTGGCATCGGAGTCGGACTTGAATGCAGCGAGCAGTTCACTCGCGGATACCTCGTTCACCTCACCGCCGCCTGACTGGTGTCCAGGTTTGCCCGAAGTCGAAGCTGATGTCGTCGGCCAGGATTTCACCAACGATGAGATGCTCGTCTTCGAAGAACCTTTCATATGGACCGTCGTGGATCTGAATGTTTCTCGACGGCCCTATGGCGGGATCGATGCCTGCCACCCTGATGCGCAGCATCACACCTCTCCCAATCCACTCGTCTCCCCGATTCTGGGCAAAGAACTCGGCAGTTTCGAAGTCGTCCGACCACGACGTGAAGATGGTATCCGTGCCATCTCCACCCGAGTGGTCGTTCAGGTCCGCGCGGGTTCCGCGGGGCACCGCACGGCCTTGCGCAGCGGTGTCATAGCTATGGTGCCCCTCGACGACACCGCGGTAGTAATACCCATCAACGTTCGCTCCACAGTTGTGGACCAAGACCGGGGCGCTACCAGCAAGCACATAGTACGTATGGGCGTCATCGACCGTCAGGTTGTGGACGGTGGCCGACCCGCTGGTTCGGTGTTCCACCGCTGTGATCTGGACCAGGGTGCCCGCGCTCGTGCGCAGCCATTGGCCGTTCTTCAGGTCGATGGCGTCGACCCACGTGTCGAGTGCGGGGACCCAGAAGGGGTGGCCGTCGGTCGCGGTGATCGTGGCCGTGGCGGTGCCCGTGTCGCCGTCCGTGTCGACGGTGAGCTCCACCAGGTGCTTGACGCCCTCGCCCTTGATCTCGGCGGTGACCGTCTCCGTGGTCGTCTCACCGGTCTCGGGGTCCGTGGCGAGGACCTTGTCGCCGGTCTCGACGTCCTCGATCGGCTTGGTGGAGCCGTCGGCCATCAGGACGAGCGTGCCGGGGACGAAGCTGTTGCTCGTCTTGCAGGAGCCGCCCGCGGCGGGTGCGTCGGAGTCTTTGCCCCCACCGCCGGTGTCGGACTTCTTCTCCGCGCCGTCGCCCTTCTTGCCGCCGGAGTCGCCCTTCTTGGTCTCGGGTGCCTCCTTGGCCTTGGCCGGAGGTGCCGGGGCCGGCTTCTCCTTCGGCTTCGGCGTGACCGGCGGGGTGACCTTGTCGGCCGCGTCGACCGCGTCCTCGGTCTTCTTGGTCGCCTTGGTGGCATCCGACGCCGTGTCGGCCGCGTCCACCGCCTTGTTGACGTACCGCGCGCCCTTCCCCGCCGTGGCCGCGTAGCCCGCGATGGGGATCGCCGAGGCGTAGGACAGGCCCGCGTCGATGTAGTTGCCCTCGGCTGTGTACCAGACGCCGTTGAGGAGGTCGGCGGGCTCGCCGAAGACCGGGACCAGGCCCAAGACATCGAGGGCACCGTGACCAATCGGGCTGATCCAGGACTCGCCCCAGTACAGGCCCGTCGGGTCCGGGAAGGCCAGCGGGTTGTTACGGCCGTACGCGTAGGCGTTGAGGTGCTGTGGGTCGCCCACGTTCAGAGCGGGGTCGACGGAGACGAACCGTCCCGTCGCCGGATCGTACGCGCGTGCGCCGAGTTGGATCAGACCCGTCGTCACGTCCGCCGCACCACCGACGAAGGACTTGTCACCAGGCCACGCGCCCGCCGCCGGCTTGGCGCCGCGCACCTCACCGAAGGGGAGCGTGCGGCGCTGTGTGATCGCCGAGTCGGCCGCCTTGATCGCGATCTCGGCGGTGCCGTTCTGGCCGCCGACCAGCCAGGTCACCCCGGCAGTCGTTCGTACGGCGATCCTCTGGCCCGCGTGAGAGTAGTAGCGCGTGCCCGCCAGGGTGTTCTTGGCCGTGTCCAGGCGGATTTCCTGGGCGCCCAGGTACAGCGTGACCGCGCCCTTCTCCTTGCGGAGGAGGCGGCCGCCTGAGGCGTCGTACGCGTACGAGGTTTTGTTCGCCTCGTCCAGGTTGTCGCCGGACAGGTACGGGGTCACCGCGCTCAGGCGGCCTTGCTCGTCCCAGTCCAGCTTCTGGTCGACGGCCGGGGTGAGGTCCGTCGCCGCCTTGGTGCGGCGGACGGTGTTGCCCGCCTCGTCGTACTGGAAGCTCTGGGCCGCGGTCACTTCCTTGGCCGCCGTCGCGGTGCGCACCTCGGCCGACTTCAGGGCATGCGCGTGCGTGCCGCCCTTGGCATCCTGGGCCTTCGGTACGTACGTCGTCGTCTGCGTGATCGCCGCGTCCCCGGTCGTGCCGGCGGCGTGGCGGACCTCGCTCGTGCGGTTGCCCGCCGCGTCGTAGGTGTACGAGTGGCGGTACGGGGCCGGGCCGCCGACGGTCGCCTCACCGGCGCTCGGTGCGCAAGCGGTGGCCGTCTGGGTCCAGGCCTCGGTCAGGCGGCGCAGGTAGTCGTACGAGAAGCACTGGACGTCGGCCGTCCTGCCCTCGGGGGCGTCCGCGATCTTCTGGATGTTGCCGGTGGCGTCGTAGCTGTAGGTGATGTCGGAGTCGGGGGTCTTGACGATCTCCCGGTCGATGCGGGCGCGTTCCAGGCGCCGGGTGCCCTCCTCGTAGGTGTTGGTGAGCCAGGTGTACTTGTCCGCGCTGGCGGTGCCCAGCGTCAACTGGAGCATCTCGCCGTAGTTGGAGTAGCGGGTCTCGCGGGCATAGTCCGTCGTGTCGCCCAAAGTGAAGGACGGCAGGCCGGTCGCCGTGTAGCCCTTGGTGATGGTCTCCGCAGGGAGGCCGCCTGCCGCCGGGAGGCTGACGTCATCGGGCGAGCCGTCCGGCTTGTACGACGCCGTCGAGGTGTACGTGCCGGCCAGTTTGCCCTCGGCGGCGGGGATGGTCACTGAGGTCTTCGTCGGGCGGCCCGCCACGTCGTACGCGTCGACCGACGAAACGTAGCCGCTTTCCCCCACCCACTTGGTGGCTGAGGTCAGGCGCCCCTTGCCGTTCGGCACGGTCGCGCTGTCGTACTCCCAGGTCGTCAGCTTCTTGTCGCCGTTGTACAGCGAGCGCTGACGGCCCAGCTTGTCGTAGTTGAAGGTGAGGGTGATCTCGCGCTCGTTGCGGACCGTCTTCACCTGGTCCAGGTCGTTGTACGTCATCCACGTCGTACCCGCGTCCGGGTCGACCGACTTGGTCTGCCGGCCGCGTACGTCGTACTCAGCCGACCAACGGTTGCCCGACGTGTCCTTCACCTCGGTGAGCCGCCCCGCCTCGTCATAGTCGTACGACGTCGTGTCCGCCGCACCCGTGGGCGAGGATGCCTTGAACTCCAGGACCTTGGTCTTCTGGCCCTGGGCGTCGGTGTATGTCGCGGTGGGTGTGGCGCCGGCCGGTGGGTCGACCGTCGTGTGGTCGCCGTGGTACGCGGTCTTCGTGCGCCACTTCTCGGTGCCCGCCACGCGGAAGATCGAGTCGGTCGCCCGGCCCGCCGCGTCGTAGACCGTCTCCGTCTCGCGCGGCGTGCCCTCGGAGGCATCGACGACGTTCACGAACGTCGTGCCGACGGCCGCCGTGTTGTAGAACGGGCCGATCTCCTTCACGGCCAGGCCCCGGGTGTCGTACTCGGTGGTCGTGATGACACGGCCCGAGTTCGCGGCCGGTGTCTGGGTCTGGCGGGGTCGCAGCAGGCCGTCGGAGAGCTGGTGGCTGGTGGCCACCGAGCCGTTCGGCAACAGCGACTTCGTCGTGGTGACGACGGGCGCGTTGTTGCGGATCAGGTAGGCGTATTCGAGGCTCGGTGTGTCCGTGGCCTTGGCGCGGCCGGGGAGCCAGACCTTGAGAAGGCGGCCGAGGGCGTCGTACTCCAGGTCGGTGCGCTGCTTGTTGGCGTCGACCGTGGCGGTGACCAGGCCCCAGCGGCGGTCGACCGTGGAGGTGGTGGTGTTGCCGAGCGGGTCCTCGACCTTCATGCCGGTGACCGGGCCGCCGGTCGTCGGCGTGTACGTCGTCTTCGTCGCGTTGCCCGCCTGGTCGGCGGACTCGATGACACGGCCGTGCACGTCGTACTTGGCCGTCGACGTCGTCACGTACTGCGGGGTGCCGTCGTCCGTGTAGCCCTTGACCTTCTCGCTGCGCACCACGTCGCCCTTGGTGGGCGTGGTGCCGTAGGTGTCGCGGTCGTCGTACCAGGTGCGGACGTCGGAGATCGCCTCGCCCTTGAACGACGTGGGCGCGCCGTCGTCGCAGTTGACGGGGACGACCGTGACGCGCTTCAGCAGCGTGAGCAGGTTCGCGTCGGTGTTGCGGTTGTACTCGTTCGTCGTGCAGGTGTCGTCATCCGTGACCGCCAGGTCGCCGGAGTCTGAGGAGCGCACGAGCATGCCGTACGAGTCGTAGAAGTGCTCGATGGCTGCGCGGCGGACCTTGCCGTCGTCCAACGCCGTACGCGTCTTCGTCGACTTGACGGCCGCGTAGGACGCCTCGTCCTTGCCCTCCGTGGCCGTGGGCTCGGACTTCCAGGGCGTGCTGACCGAACCGGTCACCTCGGCGCCGCCGTTGAAGCTCCGCTGTTCCACGACGAAGCCCTGGTGGCGGGCGTCGTCGCGGATCTTTGTGCCGTCGGTGGCGGTGACGGTGACCGACTTGGTGCCGCCGGACTCCTTCTCCCGGTCGCCGTCCATGCCCTGGAGGTAGGTGGTCTCGGTGCGGAGCTGCTTGCTGCCCGCCTCACCGGTCTTCATGGTGACGGTGCGGTAGCCGCGCCACTGGTTCCAGGTCTTCTTCTTGGTCTTGACGAGCTCACTGTCGTCGAAGGCCCAGGCGGCGCCGGAGTAGTCGTAGGAGGTGACCTTGTTGGGGCCGGTGACGGTGACCTCGTCCTCGATCACCGTGTCGACGACGAACTTGTGGAACCAGTCTTCCTTCTCCCCGACCGTGCCCTCCTTCGACCAGAAGGACGGCATGCAGCGCTTGGTGTTCGTCTCGGGGGTCGGAAGGTTGGAGGGGGTGCACTCGGTCGGCTTGTAGTTGACCGAGATCGTGCCGCCCGTCTCCGACTGGATGGCCCGGATGCGCCACTTGTACATCGGCAGCCGGTCGTCGGAGCCGGTGTCGACGCGGTTGGCGTCCTGCCGCTCGTAGAAGGTGACCTTCGGGAGTTTGTTCGCGCCGTCCTTGCCGGAGTGGGTGACCGACTCCAGCCACAGGGCCGGGGCGTGGGTGGTGTCGGCGCTCTGGTACTTGTGCGCCAAGTCCCACTCGTCGACGTCCCCGTACGTCTTGCCGTCGGAGCCCAGAACCTGCGTGGTGACCTTCGCCAACCGCTTGCGGGAGAAGAAGGTGGGGGACCACTGGTCCTTGCACTCGGTGTCGGAGGTGCAGATCTGCTCGAACGGCACATCCGGCCAACGCTTGGCCGTGGACTCCTTCAGATCGCCCGGCTCACAGTCGGCGGCGGCACCCGTGCAGCGTTCAGCGACGTCGAAGACGACCTGCGAGGGCGCGGCGGTCGTGTTCTCCTTGCCCGCCTGCTCGCCGTACTCGATCCGCTTGAGGTAGCCGCCGCGGTCGTAGGAGACGACCTTGTCGCCTCGCACGCTGTCGTACTTGTTGGTCTCGGTGCCGTAGTAGTACGTCATCGTGTTGCCGTGCACGTCGACGACGTAGTCGAGGTTCCAGCGCCAGGACTGCTGGCAGCGGGACTCCTTGAAGGTGTCCGCGTGACAGGGCTCGTCCTTGTCGTCACCGAAGACCGGGACCTCCCAGGAGGAGCCGGTGAACTCGGTGTCGGCGGACTCGCGCTTGCCCTTGCCGAAGTGGTAGCGGGTGCCGTCGGTGGTGGTGACGACCCAGTACTCGTTGTTGTTGTCGGCGTTGGAACCGTCGTACTTACGCTCGATGACGGTGCCGTCGTCCTGCTTCAGACGCCACTCGTCCTTGCCCTTCTTGACCAGCTCACCGGCCCGGCCGCCGAAGTTCATGGTGGCGTTGTCGGAGTGCCAGCACAGGTCGTACTTCTGCGAGCCGGCCTCGTCGTGGCCGTCCTCCGTGCAGGAGCGGTAGGAGCGCTCGATGTAGCCGGCGCTGAGGTCGAAGCCCTCACCGATCCAGGAGGTCTGGTTGTTGCTGGAGGCTGTCCGACCGTCCGTGGCTGCGGAGTTGTAGCCGAGCCCGAGCTGCGGGGAGGGCCCCGCGACGGCCGGAGGCACCCGCAGCGGGTACTGCCAGGTGAAGCCGCCGGTCTGCCCGGCGACCTGCCAGGACGCGGAAGGAGCCAGCGACGTCGCCGCGTACGAGCCCGACCCGCCCGCAGGGCCCGCCGCGACCGCGAGCAGCGGGGCCTTCGCGGTGGGCAGCGCGGCCACATCCGCGGTGAGCTTCTGCTCGCGGACGTCGTTGTCGGTCTTCATCGGAGTGACCGTTTGGCACTTGGCTGCCTTGGGCGTGGTCAGCGCGCAGGCGGGCAGTTCGACCAGGCGCAGCCGCTGGGCCCAGTCGCCGCCGTAGGCCTGGGCGAAGGCCGCGTAGTCGACCTCGACAGAGACCTTGCCGTTGGTGGTGCGGCTGTCGGCGCGGGTGACCTTGAGGAGCAGGCCGTCGATGCCGGCCTTCTGCGCGGCGGCGTGGCTGAGGACATCCACCTTGGCCCGGGTGGGCGTGGCAGCCGCCATCGTGGAGCGAGTCATGCCCTTCGGCGTGCCGACGCGGACCGGGAGCGAGCCGGCCTTGGCACTCGACAGCGCGCCGCGCTTCTTGGCGTCGGAACCGCCGAGCTCGACGGTCGCGCTACCCGCCTTCGGCCAGCTGGCCTTGAGGTTCAGCGGTTTGCCGTACGCCTTGGTGTGCTTGAGCGGGGTGGCAGTGCCGTCCTGGTCGACGACCGGGGTCGAGGCGACGTCCTGGGTCTTCGGGCGCCGCTTCTCCCGGGCCTCGTCGGGGTCGTCGCCGAGGGCCGGGGTGCCCTGGAGCAGGGTGATCGTCAGGGCTGAAGTAAGGGTGACACCGAGGGCTTTGGCCCAGGGGTGTGTTCTGTGTCTGCGAGATGCGCGCACGCGCGCTCCCCCTCCCGTATGGGTGCGAAAGTGCCCCGGGTGCCCGAGAAGTTCGGGCACCCGGGTGGACGGCTCTGGTCGAGAGTCGTCAGTGATGGTCAGCGGTCATCAGTGGTTGACAGCGGTCGACAGTAGTTGTCAGTTGTTCGCGAGCCGGAAGATCTCCGTCCCCGACAGCAGGCCGGGGACGAGGCGCACGTCGTCGATGTCACCGGCGAACGGGTCGGACCAGTCGGCGCCGTACTGTGCGCGGCCGATGTTGAGACCCTTCGTGGCGTTCCAGACGTCGGTGACGGTGGCGCTGCCCTGCTCCTCGCCGTCGACGAAGAGCGTGAACTTCCGGGTCACCGGGTCGTAGGTCCCGGCCAGGTGAACCCACTTGTTCACGGTCGCGGGCCGCTCGCTCGCCGCCATGGCGCGGACGATGTCGGAGTCCGCGGTGTCGCTGATGTGCCGGCCGAAGATCCAGCGCTTGTAGGCGGTGGAGTAGTAGAGATTGAGACCGTTGCCCTGGTTGCCCGCCTGGCTGACCACCGAGATGTTCTTGGACAGTGACGTGGGCCGCACCCACGCCGATACGGTGAACGCCTGCCCGGTGTGCACGGCGGACACAGCGGTGGCGTGGTCGGTGGTGCCGTTGAAACGCAGCGCCTTGTCGGCCGGGTCGCTCGCGGAGTTGTTGCCGGCGACCCAGTCGGCACCCTTCACCGTCAGGTCCCGGTCGTGGCCGGAGGTGTCGGGGGCCGTGGCGCCGGAGGTCTGGTCGAGGCCGTACACGGCGGCAGCGCAGGTGTTGGCAAGGATGTCGGCGCAGGCGCGGTCGACGGTGAAGAAGTACTTCTCCAACGGGCCCCGGTTGCCGGCCCGGTCGACACTGCGCACGTAGAGCACGTTCGGACCGAAGGTACTGGTCGGCACCTCGATGGTCGCGTTGCCGCCAAGAGCAGCCGGATCAGCCTTACGGGCGGGTGTGTCGTTGCCGAGGTCCCACTCGTAGAACTCGACGTCGTTCTTGAACACCGGGTCCGCGTTGCCGTTGGCGGAGAGCGTGAAGTGCCG
Source organism: Streptomyces sp. MB09-02B (assembly GCF_033794485.1). NCBI lineage: Bacteria > Bacillati > Actinomycetota > Actinomycetes > Kitasatosporales > Streptomycetaceae > Streptomyces > Streptomyces sp. MB09-02B. The sequence continues at coordinate 2,939 of NZ_JARGEE010000262.1, read as the reverse complement.
CTTGGCACCGACGGGCAGGTCTGCCTCGCTCGCCACCGGCTCCACGTGCGGCTCGGTGGTGGGGGCCTTCACGTCCACCACGAACTCGCACCAGTCGGACCACTCCGAATACCCGGAGTCCTTGAGCTTGCCGGTGGAGCCGTCGTAGGTCTGGGCGTGCCACTTGTACCCGTGCCCGTGGGCCAGTTCCTTGACCGGGATCCCCCGCTCGAACCTGCCCTCGTTCTGCGGCCCGTCCTTGCCCTCGTAGACCATGGGCCGGCCGTCCACCTGGTCCCACACCCGGAACGTCGCGGTGAGGTTCTGGCCGGAGCCGTCCGTGTGCGAGTCGGCGTCGGTGCCGCTGACGGACATGGCCGGGGTCGCGTCACGGATCCACGGCCGCTTGGTGTTGTCGGTGGTGCAGGTCTTCTCCTCCGGGTTGCTCAGCTTCTCCCCGGTGGGCTTGTTCGGACGGGTGTTGTACGTGACGACGAGCTTGGCGTTGTCCCCCCGGAACCGCTTCCAGGAATTGGGGTCGCCCTCGTCGGCAGCCCGCAGCGAGAACGCAATCGGGTCCTCCCCCGCGGCCTTCTTACGGACGGAGGAGGTCAGGTTCTCGTTGCTCTCGTTGGCGCTGTCCTCGAAGTCGACCCAACTGGCCGGCGCGTCCGGGCTACAACTGTCGCCCCGCCCGTACGCTACGGACCGGTCGACCATCAGGTCGCCGTCCTTGGGCTTGTTGTTCCAGTTGGTGGCCGAGTCGACACCACCCTCGGCGACCATGTGCAGGTTGACGGTGCTCTTCGTGCACGAGAAGGAGAACGTCTCGTAGACCTCGAAGACGGCCTTGGAGATCGTCCGGTTCTTCCAGCCGTCCGTGGAGAACTGGAAGTACATCCGGTTCGTGTACGGCGAGCCGCTGCATACGTAGTAGATGCCGCCGATGGTGTCGGCCGAGCAGCGGCCGACGCCCTCGTCCTTCTTGAACTTGTGGAACTCGGTGCTCGGGTTGGCGCTGGACACGTACAGCCACTCGCTCTTGGACATGCCGGCCTCGGGGTCGATGTAGACCGGGAAGTCGGTGTCGTCGGCGGTGAGCAGGGCCCGGTCGGGCTCGACGGTGACCGCGGACGGCGACACGTCGAGGGCCATGTCGGCGACCTTGGCCGCAGCGTCCGGCGCCTCCTGCGGCAGGGTCTGGGCCCCGGAGGCGGGCACAGCGTCCGCCGGGACCTCGTCGCCGGAGTCTGCGGAGTCCCACATCTTGGGCGCCTGGCCGCCGAAGACCCGCTCGCCGGAGGCGTCCACGGCCTGGAGACCACCGGTCGCTCCGGTGGACAGATCGAGGCCCTCCGCCCGTACGGGCAGCCGTAGTGCGGCCAGTTCAGAGCTGCGGGCCGCCTCGGGCGTCTTGACCTCCAGGACGTACGAGTAGCCGGTGACGGAGGCGCTGGCCAGCAGATCGACGCCGGGGAGCACCTCGCGGTACTCGGCGGTGTCCCCGTCGAGAACCGGCTCGGGCAGCGGTGTGGGCCAGCTCAGTGTGAAGGACTTGCCCTCCTCGCCAAGTGTGACGAAGTCGGACGAGCCCGCCGCCGCGAAGGCCAGGTCGACGACGGCGGCCTTGGGACCGACCGTGCCGTCCGGGCGGCGCTCCAGGGTCGCGTCCGCCTTCACCCAGCTGCCGTCGGGACGCTCCACCCGCTGCGGCTGGACACTGGTCTCGCTGGTCAACGAGCCGTCCGGATTGGCGAAGACGAGCTCGTCCTCGGTGCGCTGCTGAATGATCTCCACCGGTTCGCCGGTCTCAGCTGCCAGTGCGAACGCGGCCGCCTCGCCCGAGGCCGGCGTTGTGCTGCCGGCCGCGCCGGCCGGACTGGTGACGGCGGGCAGCGTGCCCAGGACGACGGCGCTGCCGAGCAGCATGCCGAGCGTCCGGGCAGCACGAAGCCGCCGGAACCAAGGGTTGGTCATACCCTTTTCTCCCCCTCAGGCTCTCCCCAGAGCCCGCTATGAAATTGATGTGGCCATGCCGTACAGCAGTGGCCAAAGAAACGTATGGGACTCCCTTTACCGGATCAAGGGCATTTCGAGACTGAACCGCCTCACAACCCTCCACCGCACGCACCGCTCATGCCCACGAGCGGCCCTTGGCGCGGGAGGACGCGCGCGGCGGATACAACGGATCCACGCACTTCGGCCGGATCGTGACCGAAGAGCCGACGCACCGGCAGGATGGATTCCACGCCGGCCTCGCGCACGCTGTGCACAACCGATCGGCGGCAGGCTGGGGCCAACGTCGCCCCCGGAGGGCGCCGCCGCCCTGAGCCGGACACCGAAATCCGGAGGCTGTTCCCGGACGGCTGACCTTCAGCATCCGCTTCGGCGCTAAGGACGTGCGCCCGCTCCTGCCAACGGTCGTCGACGCGCCAGCCCGCCACGGACCGGCGCAGGACCAGCACAGAACATGCGGGCGCCTCCGGCTCCTTGCCCAACTCGAACAGGAACGGCCACTACGAGCCCGAGGACGCTATCTCTCGTACGACGGGATCGAGGGCGGGTAGCTGAAGTTGTCCGGACCGGACAGTCCCGCTGTTTTCGTTCGCCACATCGAGGGCGATCGTGTTTTCACCCGTCGGTCCAGGTTCAACCGCACCCGCTGATGAAGCGTCAGACACACTTGTCCACCGGTTGTCCACCGAACCCCATCGCGTATACCTGACCCGCCCCTCCCGGATGAGCAAAAGCCCAGCTCAGAGTCCTATTGATCCGAAACTCAAAGGGTTCTATTCGAGGATGTAGCGGACGTGCGGGCCGCCGAAGTAGCCGCGGACGATGCGGGGCTGGCGTTGGCGTCGGTGGAAGAATCGGCGGGTCTCGGCGGCGAGTTGGGCCTGGTCGCGGGCCCGGCTGTGCATCGGCAGGCTCCGTTTGAGGTCGGCGTTGACCAGCTCGTC
>NZ_JARGEE010000261.1:0-12831 GCF_033794485.1 Streptomyces sp. MB09-02B | reverse complement strand
GGTTTCAGCGCGTGAGCGTGGGGCGGGCGGCGCGCGTGGCAGACGCGCCGTTCAGCTGCCAGTGTTCGACTCCGGTGTTCGACTGCCGGGAGTTCAGTTGTCGGCCGGGAAGAGGGACCGGTTGGCGATGTCGATGATGAACGGGCCGATGTGGGTGGGGTACCGGTCGACGATGGCCTTCTTGTATGCGTCGCCGTCGTCGCCGAGGAGTTCGTGGGCGTCGGTGAGAAGCTGTGTCAGAACCGGTGATCTGTGACGTTCTGCGACCAGTACCGGTCGGTGGATCCGGGTAACGCGGGTCGCAACAGGAACCGGAATCAGCCATGTTGGCCAGCTGTCACTGTTCGGACAGGTTGTCATCGAGCCGGAGATCGGCGGTTCTCTGGGATCAACCAGCCGACTGCCCCACCTTGGATGGCCCAGATCATGTCCAGGTTGTACGCATAGATTTGCGCCCCGAGCGCGGTCAGCCGCGCGTCGCTGATCGGCTCGCTGCTCCCCGCGCCGGTGCCGCTGTCGAACCGTCTCCACATGGTCTCCACAGCGTGGCCCAACTCTACGAAGGTTCCCCCGATCTGGTAGTCGAGGCGTTCTCGGATAGCGATGCCGAAGTACTGCTGGATGAGGGCAAGGTTTCGGTTGATGCTGTCGTTCCACTCGTACAGCACTTGCCGGTAGTCCTCCATACGGGCCTTGGACTGTTCGGAGCGGACGTCGGTGTCGGCGGTGAGGCTCCAGTAAAGAAGCCGAAGCCGATAGAGGCGTTTGTCCAGCAGCCTACTGACTTCCTCGAATACCAGCGTGGCCCGTTCCCGCTCCCGGTCCTGTGTCTGGACACGATGCTGGTGAGCCCAGATGCGTTGTTGGAAGAGAAACCCAGTAGCCCACCCAGCATCGTGGTGAGCAGGAAGCCGGCCGCTACCGGAATCAGCTCTTTCACAAGGTCCGTCCTCACCTGGCAGCTCGCCGCCCGTAACCGAAGACGTTAGCGGCCCGGACGGGCCTAGGCGGCGTCCCTGGAAGGGTAGGCACGTCCAGCATCGGAACCCTCCGGCCGCCCGGATTGGGGATTTCCAGCGTCACCTTAAAGTGATAGCCCATGTACAGATAGTGCTGTGGCTGGTTCTCGGAACGCTTTGCGTCAATATCGGCATTTGGTCTGCTGAACAAGGAGACGGGGGCGGTTATAGGCGTCATCGTTTGATGCGGCTGCGCATGGCGAGGATGGCCAGCGCGAGCAGGACGGGCTCGGTGAAGCGGCTGGCCATCTCCGTGTAGGTTCCCCAGGTAGTGAGGTCCTGACCGCTGGAGCGGAACACGACGGAGTTCAGTACCACTTGCAGGGCCTTGTCGAAGCGTTTCTCGGTGAACCGGTCGCCGACGGGCAGGGTCAGTTGCGGGTCCTGCTTGTCCACGGCCAAAGTCACCCGGCCGCCGCCAGCCGGGACGGTGCCGGTGGCTACCTGCCGGGGAGAGGAATCGGGCACACCGAGCCCCATCATGAGCAGCATCGTGGCTACCACGGCGGCGAGCAGCCAGCCCAGGGCGCGGGAGGCGCGCAGTCCGTAACCGGAGAGCAGCCAGTACCCCCACAGCAGACCGCGTTCGCCGGGCGGGGTGCCGATGCGGTCGTGGCGGCGCATCTCGCACTCGCCGTAGTAGAAGTCTGCGGCACCCGGTTCGTCCTTGCCGTCTTCGTAGGCTTTGCGCAGCTGCCGGTAGAGCGCGGCCACGTCCCCCGGGTCTCGGGTTTGAGGGCGATTAGGGTGCTGTTGTCCGGCGCGCCAGTCGCGGGGTGAGCGTTCCTCGGCCCCGGGCGTGGCGGGTGGGTCGGCTGTCAGCGCGCGCCAGTGGTGTTCCTCGGCCAGGGTGCGCCGACGGGTCCACCGGTACGGCCACACGGAGTGGCGGCGGTGGAGGCCGGTTGGGGTAGAGGCGAAGGTGCATTTGCCTGCCAGGCGGAGTTGGTCAAGATGGAAGGCGCCGAAGAACAAGCAGTCGCTTAGGTCGGTGTCGGCCAAGACTAGGTGTGCGGCATCCACTCCGCGTACCGAGACCAGTCGCACCTTGTCCTCGGAGTCTGCAAGCAGGCTCTCGTCCACCGCCTGAACCCCCGTCCAGGCTGGAGTGGTGAAGGCGCCCGGATGGGCGGTGACCGCCACGGGGAAGTACAGCACCGCATCGCCGAGGTCCACGGTTGCGTAGCGCAAGCGCATGGTCGCCGTAGACTCCCACCGGGTCCTGTCACAGCGCACCGTACGCGCCGCGATTTCCAGGGTCACAGGTGTCTCGAACACCGCACCGGATAGATCTACCACGCCCGCACACACGACTGGCCCGAACGACGACAGCGCCGAAAATCGCGCCTGGCTGAACCGGGCATCGCCGGAGAAGCGCGCCCCGCCGAACCGAGCGGCGCCGGAGAACTGCGTCCGGTCGAACACGGCGAGTCCGGAGAACTGCGCGGTGTCGAACTCGGCGTTACGGGAGAACTGCGTGTCATTGAAAGAGGCCATGCCGGAGAAGTTCACCCCGCTGAACCGGACGTCGGCCGAGAACTGCACCTGGTTGAACCCGATGTTGCCGGTGAAGTCTGCCCCTTCGAAAGCGGCGAAGCCGGAGAACTGCGCCAGGCCAAACGTGGTGCCCGCGCCAAACTCACTGCTGTCGGAGAAGCGCGCCTCGCTGAATCTGGCGTAGCCGTTAAACTTCACCTCGATGAACCAGGCGCCGGCCGAGAACTGGGCACTGTTGAACCGGGCGTCGGCCGAGAACTGGGCCGCAGCGAACTGGGTGATTCCGTCAAAGCGCGCATCGACGAACCGGACGTCTGCCTCAAACTGCGCCAAGCTGAACCAAGTGTCGCGGTTGAACTGTGCCCTGTCGAACCGCGTGTCGCCGGAGAACTGCACCCTGTCGAATGCGGCGGTGTTGGAGAACCGTGCCTCAAACCGGGCGCTGCCGGAGAATCGCGCCTCGCTGAACCAGGCGTCGCCAGAGAACCCCGCCCCTCTGAACCAGGCGTCGCCAGAGAACTGCGCCTCCCTGAACCAGGCGTCGCCGGAGAACTGCGCCTCCCTGAACCAGGCGTCGCCGGAGAACTGCGCCTTGTCGAATCCGGCGTTGCCGGAGAAGTGCGCCCTGTCGAACCGGGCGTCGGCAGGGAACTGCACATCCTTGAACCAGGCGTTGCCGGAGAAGTGTGCCCTGTCGAACCGGGCCTCACTGCCAGCGAACTGCGCCTCGTCGAACCAGACATCGCCGGAGAACTGCACATCGGCGAACCGGGCGGGACCGGAGAACTGCGCCTTGTCGAACCGGGCGGGACCGGAGAACTGCGCCTTGTCGAATCCGGCGTTGCCGGAGAAGTGCGCCCTGTCGAACCGGGCCTCGCCGGAGAACTGCGTCTCGCCGAACCGGGCGGGTCCGGGGAACCGCGCATCCTCGAATCGGGCGGCGCCGAATTGGACTCTTCTGGAGGTGGGGTCGCGGAGGGCTCGGCGGAGGGCGTTGAAAAGATGCGGGGTGAAGCGGGTTCCTCGGTGGTCGATGTCGGCGCCGGGGGCCAAGCTGGCGAGGTAGGCGTCGCAGTCGGTGTGGCTCAGGTGGGCAAGGCACACGGTGTGGCCCGGGACATGGATGCCGATGCAGCCGACGGGGTTGGTGGCGGAGTCCGAGCCGTGTGCGCAGTATGGCCAGGGAGGCGCTGATGGTGCGGGGTCCGGTGGTGTACTCACGGCCTGGGAACTCCGTGCAATCCCCAGGTCCGTTCCCGCTCGGTGGGCTTCAGCCACCACGCTGCTCGTCGTGTCCCCACCAGTTGCTCCTGGCGAATCATTCCCACTTGCTCAGCCATCACCAACGACACCCTGCCACTACGCAGCAAGCCCCGCCGGAAGTTCACGAAACGCTGTACCAGGAGACGACTGCGCAGTCGTGGGGGAGCACATGTGCACATCAGGACAAGGCAGTGGGAGCCAGTCGGATCGTCTGCGGCTGCATCCGGAGGCGTATGGGCGTGGGCTTGCCGGCCGCCTTCACCGGTTCGACGGGGTGGGGCGAAGTGCGCGGTGGTCGGGGAGGTCGGGTGAGGCGGCGGACCATGAGGGTGATGAAGGTCCAGGTGATGTGGGCCTCGCTGTGCGAGATTAGCCGCTCGTAGTCGCGGACGTTTCTTCTGGCTCTCATGATCCACGAGATGGCCCGCTCGACTCGCCACCGCTTGGCGAGGACGGCGAAGCCGTCCTGGTCTTTGCGGCGGGGCACCGTCTTGAGGGTGATGCCGAGGAAGGAGTGGGACCAGTCGACAAGGGTTCCGCCGTAGGCGGAGTCCGCCCAGGCGACGGCGAGTTCGGGATGGACCAGGCGCAGGCGGAACAGCTGGTCGCGGGCGGGGATACTGTCGTGCGGCGAGGCAGCGGTGACCATGACAGCCAAAGCCATGCCGCGCATGTCGACCGCCAGGTGCCGCTTCCTTCCATTGATCAACTTCCCGCCGTCGAAGCCGCGGGTGTCCTGGCCCACCGTCTCCGCGCCCTTGACGGACTGGGAGTCCAGGATCACCGCGACGGTGCGGGGATTGAGGCCGTCGTGAACACGGACCAGCTGGTGCAGCTCGGCGTGGATGCGCGCCAGGTCCCCACTCGCCCGCCACCTTTGAAATAACCCATAAACCGTGCGCCAGGGGATCCCGAAGTCGACGGGAACCGCCCTCCACTTGCACCCATTGTCGTTCACGTACCGTATGGCATCCACCACGTTGCGGCGCGGATGTTTCTCCGGGCGTCCGCCCGTGGGCGACTCGCAGGCCGGGACCGGCAGCAGCGGCTCCAGGACTGCCCATTCGGCGTCCGTGGTGTCACTGGGGTAGCGCCGCTCGCGCACGGCCGGCGGTCGGGTCTCGGTCATCAGCGTTCCATGCGGGTGAGGACTTCGAGGGTGGCCTTGACGCCGCCGAGCTGGTCCAGGACCAGGCGGATCCATTCGTCGTCCGGGGCCTTCTTTGCGTGCGGGGCGATGATCCCGGTGATGAAGTTGGTGACCCGGTGCAGTTCCGTCTGGAAGATCGCCCGCTCGTAGGAGATCCAGACCTCGCTCTCCTCCGACATCTGAAAGCCGTCCCGTCTGCTGTAGGTCACCGGCGGAAGTCCTTCCTTGACCGCGACCTTCCGCAGGAACTTCAAGCCCGCCCAGACCTGCGACGGCGTGCGCTTGGTCGCCCGGCACAACTGCGGAAGCGTCAGCCCCGCCGGCCGCGCCTCCTGCAGAGCCTTGCGTACCGCCTGGCCGTGGACGTGGGCGGGCAGACCCGCCCCCATGGCTACTGGCCCCGCAGCAGCTGGGCGAGCTGTTCGTCGAGGTCCACCTGACCGGTCGCGGCCGCGGTCTCGATCCAGTCGGCCGTCGCGCGGATCTTCTCCAAGTGGTTTTCCAACACCTTCGTCTGGGTCTCGGTGAACTCGTGCCCGCGCAGCTTCGGCACCAGCCGTGCGGCCCCGGCAATGAACCCCTGGCAGACGGCGATCAGATCGGTGAACTCCATCGACTTCCGCCAGCTGCGGACGATGCGGGCCGGGTCCTCGAACGGCTCGCCCTCTTCGTCGGCGAAGGCTTCCTCGTACTCCTCGTCGAACTCGTCGTCATCAAGCCCGGCCTGCTCGAACTGGGCCTCGTTCACGTTGTCCCGGGCCTCGGCATCGCGCATGGCCTTGAACGCCACCTCCGGACGGCGCAGGAAGTCGGTGGCCACCTGCGCCGCCATCGCCTCGTCATCGCGCGCCAGTTCACGGATCACCTCGACCTTCTCCTCGGTGGTGACCGGGACCTGGACCTCCTCGGTCTTCCAGCCCACCACCTTCTTGGCCACCCCCGCACCCCATCGGCGTCGGCCGGTGCGCTCGCTCAGCGGCGGATTCCGGATCAGTTCGAACCGGTCCGGTGCGTGGGCCAGGATCCGGTGCACCTCCCAGGAGACCCCCGCCTGCCGGTGTTCGGCGGGCCACTGCGCGGCCACCCACCGCTGCGTGCGCACGGTATAGAAGGACAGCCCGATCTCGTCTGCGAATAACCGCAGCGACTCCGCCACACCCTGGTCACCCTCGTCGAGCGGCAGGTGACCGCCGTGCCCGCGAAGCGGCTCCAGCTCCAAAGCCGCGTCCCCGAGGCCGAACTGGCAGCGGGTGTCCTCCTCCACCATGTCCAGAGACTCGGCCACCAGCTCGTCGTAACGGCTCCGCGTGACCTTCCCGACCATCTCCACCATTGGGGCCATGGCGCACCACCCAGCGCGGGCCGAAGCGTCGGCGTCCTGCGTCGGCTGCGGAACCCCGGCCCGGCGATGCGCCCAGACTCCACCCTGTACCACCAACATCACCAGACAACGAGCCAACATGGCCGATTCCGGCCCCTATTACGGCCCTAGATGATCGATTCCAAGGGGTCGTGCAGGTCGCCGGTAGCTGGATAGCCTGCCAGGATGTCCTCGGTGAACCTGCGTCACTCAGTCCGTGGGGTCGTCCTCGATGAGGGCGACCGCATCCTGCTGTGCCGCTTCGCCATTCCCAAGCCGACCGGCACGGTGGTCGTGTGGGCGGCTCCTGGTGGCGGTATCGAGCGCGGCGAGACGCCGCTTGCCGCGCTACGTCGCGAGTTGCACGAAGAGGTAGGGCTGGCCGTCGATACGGACCCGCCACATGTGTGGCACCAGCAGGTCGTCGCCCCCGGACACGCGGCAGGCTACGACGGAGTAATCAACGACTATTTCCTTGTCCGCACCGCATCGTTCCCTCCACGCGGAGCGATGTCCGACGACGAACTCGCCGCCGAGAACATCGATGGCTTCCGCTGGTGGCGCCTTCGGGATATCGCGGACTACCGCGGTTCTGAACTGTTCTCACCCCGCGACCTCGCCACACCGTTGGCGGCGCTGATCGCCGAAGGCGTTCCGGCCACACCGGTGCCGCTCGGCCTGTGAGCCTCGCACCCGATGCTCGGACGCAGCCCCGGCCGCTGACGGGAACCTGCAGATCGCCTGCACACATGAGGCGAGGGAGCCCAACGTCAGTGTGTGAAGACAGAGCTGGACTCCCTCGCGACCGCACTTTACGTGAAGATCGACGACCTGCTGAAGGACTCACCCCATCTCGCACCGTAGCGGCCGGCCGTGGGGATCGCCCCGAAGCTCACCGACGCCGAACTGGTCACCGTGGCGATGATGCAGGCCATGCTCGGCTTCACCTCCGAGGCCCGGTGGCTCCGCCACGCCCGTTCCCACCTGCGGAATCTCTTCCCGTACTTGCCCCAGCAGCCCGGCTACAACAAGCGTCTACGCAAGGCCGCCGACCTGCTCCGCCAGGTCACCCGGCTGCTGGCCACCGACACCAGTGTGTGGAGCGATGACGTATGGATCGTGGACTCCACGCCGGTTGAATGCGGCCGTTCACGCGAGACCGTCGAACGCTCCGACCTGGCCGGATGGGCCGAGTACGGCTACTGCGCCAGCCACAGCCGCTTCTTCTGGGGCCTGCGCCTGCATCTGGTGTGCACCCTTCAGGGCCTGCCCGTCGCCTTCGCCCTGACCGGGGCCAAGGCCGACGAACGCGAGACCCTGCTGGACCTCCTCTCCGCCGAACCCGGCCTCGTCGCCGCACGTCCTGCTCAGACACTGATCGGCGACAAGAACTACTTCGGCCGCGACTTCGAACAACAACTGGCTGAACAGGACATCCGGCTACTGCGGCCAGCTCGAAAGGGCGAGCCAGAGCGTCCCGGAGCACCGCTGTTCAAGCCATTGCGGCAGGTCATCGAGTCGGTCAACCAGACCTTCAAGGGCCAACTCGATCTCGAACAGCACCGAGCACGCACGCCCGGCGGTGTCATCGCCCGCGTCATACAACGGATCCTCGCCCTGATCGCCGCCATCTGGCACAACGACCACACCGTACAGCCCGTCCTACGCCACTGGCGGCCTACGATCACTGACCCCTTGGAATCGATCATCTAGCCCTTTCCGGCGAGCCGGGCTGCTGGGGCTATCTGATTGGGTCTGGCGGAATCTCGTGACGGTCACGGTCGTGTAGTCCTCGGCGCCATGCTTAGCAGCGGGAATGCCCTGGCCATAGGGGATCTTTCCGCGTTGAAGGACGTACTGTTCCCGGATGCGGTGGGGATGGTGCTGGACCGCCGCCAGGGCTGGGACGCGGTCCTCGCCAGTATGACGCTGACGTGCAGCTTCGGCATCGAGGGCCACATCAACCGTTTAAGACGATCAAGCAGCAGATGTACGGCCGCGGATCCTTCCATCTACTCCGCACCCGCGTCCACTTGCGATCATGACCGCCTGCCATTGCCTGATCTCCCCAACAAGCCACTCACGATGGCACGTTGAGGTATTTCCTGACATTGCAACTTCAGACAGACTTGCTGCATGTTAGCCACACTATTGCCGGGAGTACGGGAGATTCGCACTCCTCTCACTGTGGGGTATACGTGGTTGATCGTGCTGTGGCTCGCTGTCGGCTATCGCGTGCCCGAGCCAGGCAGTGCACACGGGGTCCTGGCTGATGTGTACCGGCTGGCACACGCCGCAGGGCTCATCGCGGCGGGAATTGCCATCAGCGTGGCCGCTTACATCCTCGGTGTGATCGCCACCCAGCTCGGTCTGAGCGCCACATACGCGGTCGGGGCCGCTCTGCGTCGCACTCGGATAGCCCCCATAACCCCTGGCCATCACCGAGCAAACCAAGGCAACAAGGCACTCAACTACGTGGTTGTTAGCCGACTCGCGGAGCGCTTCGGCCATGACGCTGCGTTCCGCAGCCAACTCCTTGACCAGCTGATGGCCGATCCCCCTGCAAATCTACCGAATCGAACAAGGGCCGAGTGGGAGCACCGCGCACTCGCTGACCGCTGGACTCGCCACTGGGTTGTCCGCCGGGTGGTCGATGCCGAGACGCTGGCCGATCAATTGGAGGCGGACAGCTACAACATCATCCTGCGCCTGCGCGGCTCATCGGAGCCTGTCGCGCTGGAACACGACCGGCTCCAGTCCGAAGGCGACTTCCGTATCGCGATGTTCAGCCCCCTGGCCGCGGCTTGCGTCATCCTGGCGATCCGCTGGAACCCCTGGTGTCTGCTGGCCCTGCCGTTCCTGATTACCTTGATCTATGTCGGGGTGGCTTCGCGTACGGAAGCGGAGCGAGGTGTCGCCGAGGCGTTGGCAGCCGGACAGGTGAACGATCCATCCCTGGCACGGTTGGACGCAATTCCTATACCGCTACGGGCTGGCGGTAACACTCTGATCGCCAGCGACAGCGCCGCCGATACACCTGACCCAGGCGATCCTGATGACACTCTGGCAACGCCAGGGTAGGGAAAGCGACGTCCTTCATGGCCGTCGTAACCGCGGCGGACGCCTTTGGCGCTCCAGCGCGGTGATACGGAGGGGCGTGCGGCAAGCCCTTGGCCGGGCGGAGGCATCCCTCATCGGGATCCTCTTCCTCCGCGTCGCTGTCGGCGGCGCGGAGGAAGAGGAGGGGTAAGGCGGCCGGTCAGTCGTAGGCCTGCGCCGGGTTTCCTCTGGCACCGCACTGGTGGACATCATGAGCAGGACGTCATTACAGAGCGTAACTGATCACCGGTTCTGACACAGCTTCTGAGCTTGGCGTTTATCCTCGGCGGGCGTGGTGTTCCTTGATCGATTCAGCACGTTTGACCGTCTTGCCGACGTCGTGACGTGTGGCCCGCTGCCTGTTCTTCGAGCCGGGAGGCCGTCCCGGTCCCGGCTTGGACGGTTTCGGTGCGGCTGACGGACGGGCCGGAGGCTGTCGCACGGCTCCTGCCCGGTGAAGGTCAAGAGCGATTCTTGGGCATGTGATTGATGAGCTTGTTGATGTTGTGCACCGTGCCGAGGAGCTTGATCTCGGCGTCCACCGCCTGGCGGCCTCGGTAGTTGAGATGTCGTCCGAAGCGTTGGAAGATCTGGGCGAATCCCGGCTCGACCAGGGCACTGCGTTGACGGTACTGGGCCCGTCCTGTCGGGGTGGCGAGACGGGCCGCCATGTCCTGCTGGCCGACAGGAGCCTGCTGACGTTTCGCGGGAAAGCCTGCCTGGTCGGCATCGCTGGTGACCGAGACCAGTAGCGGGAGGTCGGCGAGGGCCTCGAAGGACGCGGCGGAGGCGTATCCGCTGTCGGCGAGCCAGAGTTGGATGTCGCCGGGGAGCCGTGCGGCCTGGTGATTGTGCTGGGTCTTCTTCACCATCGGAACGAGGGCCGTCCTGTCCGAGGGATTGTCGTGCGCTTCGATGGCCAGCAGGAATTGACGGCGGGCGCACACGATCTGGATGTTGTATCCCTGCAGGTAGCCGCCGCGTTTGCCGGGAATCAGTCTGGAGTCGGGATCGCTCAGGCAGGCACGGGACTCCGGCGAGGGTGCCGGTCGGGGTGTGCGGGCCCGCTCCAGCCAGGTACGCATCTTCACCAGTCGCGTTCGCTGGCGAACGAGGACGGTCTTGTGCTCCATCGGGACCGGCGGCCGTCCGTTCGCGCCACGACGTCCTGCCGCCCGGTCCTCTCGGACGCGGAGCTCGTACTTCTTCAGCTTCTCCTGGTGAGCCTCGCTCTCGGCGGCCAGGCGCTTTTCCGCGCGGGCCACCACCCGCTCGGCGGCTTCGACTTTGATCCGGATCTCGGTGGGTGAAGGCATAGCCCGTTCATGCAGTCTGTCCCTGGCCAGGTAGGCGCGGGTGAGCCGGTCGCACAGCCGGGACAGGCGAGGCCAGTTGTCGCACGCGTCATCGCCATCGCCCTGTGCTGCCGAGCCGTCGGCCTCGACGCTCAGCGCGTGGTCGACTACATCCTCCATCAGCGCGTGGATCTCTTTCTCGCACTGGGAGATGGTCTCCTCCAGGCGCTGGAGCCGCTGGTTGGCGTCACGAGAGGCGTTCGCCTCCATCGGTGAGCCGTCCACGGCCACCGCCGAAAGATCGACCAGGCCACGTCGGCCGCACAGCGACAACACCTGCACGAACAGCGAGTTCAAGGCGGCACGGTGCCGTCGGACGAACCGCGCGATGGTGGAGTGGTCCACTCGCCGGTTCGCGGTGATGATTCGGCAGCCCGCGTCGTCCCAGCAAGCCTGCTCGATGCGACGGGAGGAACGCACTCCCTTGCTGTAGCAGTACAGGAGCAACGCAATCAGGCTCGCGGGAGGGTAGGCCGCCCCGCCCCGCCCGTCGTCACGGTAGCTGTTCTCGAACGCCGACAGGTCAAGCAGCTCGACGACGTCGAGCACCTTCCAGCACAGGTGCTCGGGCGGCAGCCACTCCCGCACATCCCGCGGCATCTCAAGATCACGTTCACGGTCGCCCGACAAGAAGTTCCGCCCCACCAGCCAAGAGTCCGGCGTCTCCCTGATCCCTGGAACCGAACAACGAATCGCTCTTGACCTTCACCGGGCAGGAGCCGTGCGACAGCCTCGCCGTCGTCGCGCGGACGTTGCGAAACCCCCGGCGGACGCGGGCGGGGGTGAGGCGGCGGGGTGCGGCGGGTCGCTCCCAGGGACGGCGCAGGTCCTCGGTGAGTGGGCGGGCGAGGCGGAGCTGGGTGTGGGCGGCGATGATGAGCCAGGTCCACAGATCGGCGCTGTCGGCGTGGCGGACCTTCGGTGCCGTCCAGCCGAGGGTCTGCTTCAGGAGCCTGAAGGTGTGTTCCAGGTCGAATCTGCGGAGGAAGGACCGCCACCAGCGGTCCACGTCCGCCGGTGTTGCGGTGGTGGCTGAGCACCACAGCCAGACCGGTTTCGGGGCGCGGTCGCCGGGCAGGCGCTCGACCTGTAGGCGGATCAACGTGCCGTGCAGGATGGGCAGTTCCTCGTGCGCATGGTCCAGCCATGGGCCTCGGTGGGTGAGCCTGGGGTGCATCCGGGCCCAGGCGATTGTCTCGGCCTTGCCGTAGCGGGTGGTGTCCGTGACCGTTGTGACGTCGGGTTCGTGCCAGCTTTCAGGCTTGGCGAAGGTGAGGACGCCGCCGTGCCGGCGGGGCCGCCCGCCCTTCGGGCCGGAACGGGTCGGGCCCGGGTCGCGGAGCATCACCCGGTCCGAGCGCAGGCGCCCGAGCAGCATCACCGGTAGGTCGGCCAGGGCGTGGGAGAGGTAAGTGACGTCGTAGCCGGCGTCCACCACGATGAGGATGTCCGGGTCACCCGGCCGCCAGTGCCCGGCATGCGTCAACCGCTTGACGACATCGCGCAGTTGGGCGGAGGTGACGGCGGTCGCGTCGTCGGCGGGCCCCAGGCGCACGGCGTCCAGCAGGGCGACCCAGGAGGTGCGGCCGGACTCCAGCGCGGCCACGAAAGAGTACGGCCAGCCCGGCACGAACTGGTCCGTCTTGCGGTCACCACGTCCGTAGACGTGGCAGAACAGCCGGTCGTCGCTGGTCGGGGCATCGGGACGGAGCCAGTTGCTCACGTCCACGGCCAGCACGATCCGCCCGTCGGCCGCCTTCGGCAGCGGCAGGCTGGCCAGCGTGCGGCGCAACCGCGTCGGCTCCAGCCAACCGCGGTCCAATGCCGCGTACAAGGCACCGTGCCCGCGACGGTGCTCGACCGCCAGCGACAGCTCGACCAGCGTCTTCACCGGCCCGTCCGCGCACAGCACCGCGTCAGTGAGCTCGAAGAGCGCATCCGAGCGAGCGTAGAGGCATTCGTAGAACTCGACCCGAAAGCGGGACAACACGTCCAACGCCTCGCCCGCGGGCGCATCAGCAGACAGACTCATACACAGCGGCCGTTCTCTTGCACTTCGTGACTCGACATCTCGAAGCGTGGAGAACG
>NZ_JARGEE010000260.1:0-12953 GCF_033794485.1 Streptomyces sp. MB09-02B | reverse complement strand
TCATTTTTCTGTTTTTTGTTTTTTTTGTTTTGATTCCGGAGCCCCCAGTACTCACACTAAGGCGTTTCTTCGCACGGTCCAAGTTGTTTAAGAGACCGCCCCTGCTGACAGGGAACGCGGCGTCAGGGGCGCCCGGTTCAGCCCTCGGACCGTTCGGCGAGCGTGTGGGCCACCAGCGCGTTGGCGTGGCCGTGCCCGAGGCCGTGTTCGCTCTTGAGCCAGGCGACGAGTTCCATGTGCCGGGTCAGCGGCGAGGACCGGATCAGGTCCTTCCACTCAGCGATCGGACGGCCGTACTTCTTCTCGATAGAGGGGAAGTAGCTGGCGGGGCCTCACACGGGTGCGGTCATGGCGTCGCGTCCTTTCCAGTCCTCGTGGGCGCTCGTTCTCACAGGTCATGACCGGCGGGGACGGGAAAGGTCATCGGGCTTCCGGAGTGATCCGGGCCACACCGGTCACTCCAGGTCTTCGGCCGTGTAGTAGTCGCTGCCGAGCAGGATGTACTCGTAGTTGGACTTGTCGACGCTGATCGGCTGGAGGAGGTACGCGGGTACGGCCTTGACGCCGTTCTTGTAGGCGCGCCTGTTGTTCAGCTCGGGGGTGTCGCCGTTGAGGATGTCGTCGGCCATGTCCGCGGCCCGCTCGGCGAGTTGCCTGAGGTCCTTGTAGATGGTCTGCGACTGCTCGCCCGCGATGATCGACTTCACCGAGGCCAGTTCGGCGTCCTGGCCCGTGATGACGGGCAGGGGGTTGCCGGCGGTGCCGTAGCCGTCCGCCTTCAGGGCGTTGATGACGCCGATGGAGATGCCGTCGTACGGCGACAGGACCGCGTCGACCTTCTCGGTCCGGTACGACTCGGCGAGGACCTTGGTCATCCGCTTCTGCGCGGTCGGCCCGTCCCAGCGCAGGGTGGTGATCTGGTCCATGTCGGTCTCGCCGGACCGGACCACCAACTGCTTGTTGTCCAGGTACGGCTGGAGGAGGTGCATCGCGCCGTCGTAGAAGTACTTGGTGTTGTTGTCGTCCGGGGAGCCGGCGAACAGCTCGATGTTGAACGGGCCCTTGCCGTCGTCGAGGCCGAGCTTGTCGATGATGTGCCGGGCCTGGAGGCGGCCGACCTGCTCGTTGTCGAACGAGACGTAGTAGTCGACGTCCTTGGTACCGAGGATGAGCCGGTCGTAGGAGATCACCGGGATGTTCGCGGCCTCGGCCTGCTTGAGTACGCCGTTGAGGGACTTGTTGTCGATGGCCGCGATGATGAGGGCGTCCACACGCTGCTTGATCAGTTTCTCGATCTGCGCGACCTGGGCCTTCGGATCGTCGTCGCCGTAGACCAGTTCGGCTTTGTACCCCTTGCCTTCCAGGTCGGCCACGACGCTCTTGCCGTCGGTGAGCCAGCGCTCGGAGGCCCGGGTCGGCATGGCGATACCGATCGTGCCGCCCTCGGAAGCGGCCTCGCCGGCCTCGCCGCCGCAGGCGGACACGGTGAGAGCGAGGGAGGTCGCTCCGGCGAGGGCTGCGAGGACGGCTCTTCGGTTGCGCATGGTGGTCATTTCCCGTTCTGGTCGTCGTGGGCAGGGTGACGGCGCGCCGGATGACTGCGGGAGGGCGGCGGAGCGGGTCGGGTGGCCCCGGGGAGCATCCGCCGGGCGGCCCGGCGGACCACGAGGGGCCGGCCGGGTCGTCGGGAGCTCGCCACACGAAGGCTGTTCCGACTCCGCTGCCGGAGCGCGCCGCCACGCGGGTCGGGCGGCGTCACGCCGTTCCGACCACGTGGGTGCTGCTTCCGGTGATACGCGGGCACGTGCCTTTCAACCGTTCGAAATCTCGTCACATGGTCGGCATATTGGCGAGACATTAGGAGGGGATGTGCGAGGTGTCAACGGAACGAACACGAATGATTGCAGAGACTGGTGGGGCGGGTGGGGTGGAAATGCGGTGCGCCGTGGGGGCGGCGCACCCGTGTCGACTACCGCCTGCAGCATTGCCTGCAGCACGCCTGCACCCGCTGCCCGTACCGATGCTCGTGGTGCTGTCGCACCGCTCCCCGCTCCGCAGTCGTACCGGTCGTACGGGCCGTCCTGGTGAAGGCGCTGGTCAGGGGCGGTATGCGGCGCGGTTGTGGTAGGTGACCTTGTTGATGGGGAGCTTGGTGGGGGCGAAGAGCTGGTCGACCGTGACGAAGTGGAAGCCGCGGGCCTTGAGGGCCTTGATGATGCCCGGCACCGCGTCGACCGTCGTCTTGTGGATGTCGTGCATGAGGACGATGTCGCCGGGCCTGGTCTCCGCGTTGACGTACTTCACGAGCCGGGCCGAGTCCTTGTACTTCCAGTCGAGGGTGTCGACGCTCCAGTGCACCAGGGGCCGCCCGGCGGCCGAACGCACGGTCGCGTTGTGGGCGCCGTAGGGGGCGCGGAAGGTGGTGGGCTTCTTGCCGGTCGCCTGCTTGATCGCCGTGTCCGTGCGGGAGAGCTGCGACTTTACCTTCGCGGCGCTGAGCTTGGTCAGGTTCGCGTGGTCCCAGCTGTGGTTGCCTATCTGGTGGCCGGCCTGCGACGCGGCACGCACCGTCGCCGGGTTCTTCTGGACGTTCGTGCCGACGGCGTAGAACGTCGCTCTGACGTTCCGGTCGTTGAGGAGGCCCAGCAGCCGCTGGGTGTCCTTGACCGGCCCGTCGTCGAAGGTCAGGGCGACACACTTCACCTTGCGGCAGTCGACGGCCTGGGGGGCGGCGGAGGCTGACGTGGCGGTGCCGACGAGCGTGGTGGCGCACAGGGCTGTGGTGACGGCCGAGATGACGAGGCGACGTTGCATCAGATCCTCCGTTGACGACGAGCTGCGCCTGAACTTCCCTTGCGGGCAGCGGACTTCCTTGTAAGACGCACGCGACACGGTCTTGGATGTACGCGAGGGGCAGCACGATTCGGAGGGGCTCGCACCGGTTCGGCGCGACTGGGTCCGGCGCCCCGCCCGGCGAGCGGCTTCCACTGCCTCCGGGAGTACGGGACGCCCCGGTACGGCACGCAAGTGGCACGGCAGGACGGCCACAACTCGACTCATGCACAAGGAGGTTGAGAGGGCTCCGACGACCGGGACCACGACCGGCCCGTGCGGCGACACGGCGCTCGGCAGACAAAGGCGGAACACGGCGCTCGGCGGATATAGGCGGGGCACGGCGCTCGGCAGACAAAGGCGGGCCAGGGCGCTCAGCAGACAAAGGCGGGACACGGAACCCGACAGAAAAGCGCAAAAACGCACAGATCACCCAGGACGCCCAGCACACGCCACCCGGCACATACGTGCAGAGCACACCCTTGCCGAGAATTTAGGCCAGCCTTACTATGTTCAATCGCACCACTCAGGGCCCCGGCCGCCACACCGGTCCGCCCGCGGCGAGCGCTCCACCGACGCAGCCTGGCCGTTCCTCCCCCGTCCCCAAGGGCCTGGGAGGCGCCCCCAGCCGGAACACGCTCACGGGACCCGCCCTTGAATCTCGCATCTGCCACGCCCGTCGGTCTGTACGACCCCGCCCGCGACCACAGCGACTGCGGTGTCGGCTTCCTCACCCGCCTCGACGGGACGCCGAGCCATGACGTCATCCGCAAGGGCGACGAGGCGCTCCGCGCCATCCCGCACCGCGGCGGCACCTCCGCCGAGGGCGTCGGCGACGGCGCGGGCGTCAGCGTCGACCTGTCGGTGGAGTTCTTCACCGCGCTCACCGGCGAGGACCTGCGCGCCGGGCACTTCGGCGTCGCCAACTGCTTCGTGCCGACCGACCCGGACCGCCGCGCCCACGCGGTCGACCTCGTCGGCCGGTGCGTCGCCGAGGAGGGCTTCGAGACACTGCTCGTACGGGACGTGCCCGTCGACCACAGCGTGGCCCGGCCCGCCGCCGAGCAGTACCAACTGCCCATCGTGCAATGGGTGTTCCGCGCCCCGCAGGAGTGGTCCCGCGAGGACGTCGACGCGGCCGCCCACCGCGCGCTGCTCGCCGTCGAGGCCGTCGCCTACGCCGACGCCGACACGTACGCCGGGCTGTACCCGCTCTCGCTCAGCGCGCGGACCCAGGTGCTCAAGGGCCGCCTCAACTCCGGTGAGATCGTCGGGTACTTCCGCGACCTCACCGACCCCCGCCACTCCGTGCGGTCCCTGTACTTCCACACCCGGTTCTCCACGAACACCGAGCCGCACCCGACCATGGCGCAGCCGTTCCGGCTGATGGCGCACAACGGCGAGCTGAACACCGACCGCAAGAACCGGCTCTCCGACGAGGCCCTCGCGCGCGCCCGGACCCGCAGCATCGTGCGTCCGCCGGGGCAGTCCGACTCCAGCCGCCTGGACCAGACCCTGCAGAGCCGCGTCTTCGACGACGGCCTGGACCTCGTCGAGGCCGTCGTCTCGCTGATGCCGCCCGCCTGGGAGAACGACCGCACGCTCCCCGCCCCCGTCCGCGACATGCTGGAGTACTTCTCCCTCTACGAGGAGAAGAACGACGGCCCCGCCGCCCTCATCTTCAGCGACGGCGACGTCGTCGGCGCCCGCCTCGACCGGCTCGGGCTGCGCCCGCTGCGTACGGTCGAGACCGCCGAGTACCTGATGGTGGCCTCGGAGGCCGGCCAGGTCGCGTTCCCCGACGACGAGGTCGTGCACCGGGGCCGCATCGAGGCCGGCGGCATGCTGGTCGTCGACCACCGCGCCGGACGCGTGCTGCGCACCCGTGACGTGCTCGACGCCCTCGCCGTGCGCCGCCCGTACGGCGAGCTGCTCGACGCGGCCCGGGTGCACCTCGACGACCTGCCCGCCCCCGACTACTACCGGGGCACCACCACGCTCGGCTACGACGGCGACCTGAGCCTCGCCGGCCGGTACGTGGCGTACGCGCTGAACCAGGAGAGCTTCCGGTTCATGCTCGACCCGATGCTCGCCACCGGCTCGGAGCGGATCTCCGCGATGGGCTACGGCAACGCCATCAACGCGCTCAGCGACACCGAGGGCGGCATGGCGAAGTACTTCTCGCAACGGTTCGCCCAGGTCACCAACCCGCCGCTGGACAGCATCCGCGAGGCCGACGGCATGAGCATGCGGGTCGCGCTCGGCCCGAAGCCCGACGGCACCCACGCCACCAACGGCCGCCAGCTCGTCGTCTCCTCCCCCGTGCTCGGACACCTCGACATGGTCCGGCTGCGGGACCAGCGGATCGTGCCGCTGGAGCGCTTCGCCATGCTCTACGACCCGGTCGGCGGGGACGAGACCGCGAACGCCGACGCGCTCCGCTCGGCCCTGCACCGGCTCTGCGACGACGTCGAGCGGTTCGCCGCCGAGCAGGGCGGCATCGCGCTGCTCACCGACCGGGCCGTCTCCTCCACGCGCGCCCCGCTGCCCGTGATCCTCGCCGTCGCGGCCGTCAACCAGCGGCTCATCGAGACCGGGCTGCGGCTGCGCGTCTCGCTCGTCGTGGAGAGCGGCCAGCTGGCCTCCTCGCACCACGTCGCGACCGCGCTCGGCTTCGGCGCCTCCGCCGTCTACAGCCTGAGCGCACGGCTGCGCGCCGAAGAGAAGTTCCCCAGCGCGGCGGCACCGGCCGGTGAGATCACCGAGACCGACCGGGCGCTCGCCAAGTTCCGCAAGGCGGCCGAGAAGTCCCTCGCCAAGACCATGGGCCGTGTCGGTCTGTGCACCGCCGAGAGCTACATCGGCGGCGAGTTCTTCGAGCCGAACTACCTCGACACCCGCGACGACGTCTTCGCCCAGGCCTTCCCGCACATGGAGGCCCCGGTCGGCGGCGTCGGGTTCGCCCGCATCGCGCAGGCAGCCACGGACTGGCACGAGCGGGCCCGCACGGTCGGGACCGAGCAGCAGATCCCGCTGCTGGGGCTCTTCAAGGAAAGGTCGGACGGCGCCGGGCACTCCTTCGGCGTCACCGCCGTGCGCGGCTTCGGCGACATGGTCGAGGAGCGGCCGGAGTTCGGGAAGCCCGACGACTCCGACGCGCTCCGCCTGCTCACCCTCGGCCAGCTCGACGACGCGTTCGGCATCACCGACGCCGCATACCGGAACACCGGGTACGACGCGCTCAGCGACGCCGAGATCGACGCGTTCCGGATCACCCCCGGCTACCGCGCCTTCCTGCGGACCACGCACGAGGAGCGCTCGCGCCGCCCGGCCGCGCTGCGGGACGTGCTCGCGCTGCCCGCCGACGTCACGGGCCTGCGTACGGCCGAGGACTTCGCCCGGGAGCTGGGCCGGTTCTCCACGGACGGGAACGCGAGCGTCACAGTGCGCGGGATGGCTGTGACGGTCACGGCGGACGGCGTCCACCTGCGCCTCACCTCCCCGGGGCCCGAGGCAGCCGAGCGCCATGCGGCCCTCGCCGACGGCCTCGCCCGCCTCGGTGACGTACGGACCGTCGCCGTGGACGCCGACGGCGTCACGGTCACCGCCTCCGGCGCCGCCGCCCACCTCCTCGCCCTCCTCGACAGCGCCCCCGACAGCGTCCCGCTCGACGAGGTGCAGCCCGCGCACGAGATCACCCGCTCGCTCGCCTCCGGCGCGATGAGCCACGGCGCGCTGGTGGCGACCGCACACGAGGCCGTCGCGCACGGCACCAACATGGTCGGCGCGATGTCGAACAGCGGTGAGGGCGGCGAGCACCACACCCGGTACGGCACCATCCGGGGCTCCCGGATCAAGCAGTTCGCCTCCGGCCGCTTCGGCATCTGGGCGGGCTATCTCGCCGACCCGATGCTCCAGGAGCTGGAGATCAAGATCGGGCAGGGCGCGAAGCCCGGCGAGGGCGGCCAGCTGCCCGCGCCGAAGGTCACCGTGGACATCGCCGCCGCCCGTGGCGGCACCCCCGGCATCGAGCTGATCTCCCCTCCCCCGCACCACGACACGTACTCCATCGAGGACCTCGCCCAGCTCATCCACGACTGCAAGGCCGCCCGCGTCCGGGTGATCGTCAAGCTGGTCTCCTCAGAGGGCATCGGCACCATCGCGGTCGGCGTCGCCAAGGCCGGCGCGGACGTCATCAACGTCGCCGGGAACACCGGCGGCACGGGCGCGGCGGCCGTCACCAGCCTCAAGTACGCCGGGCGTTCGGCGGAGATCGGTGTCGCCGAGGTCCACCAGGCGCTCGTCGCCAACGGCCTGCGCCAGAAGGTCGTCCTACGCTGCTCCGGCGCCCACCAGACCGGCGGCGACGTCGTCAGGTCGGCCCTGCTCGGCGGCGACAGCTTCGAGTTCGGCACCACCGCGCTGATGATGCTCGGCTGCGTCATGGCGAAGAACTGCAACGTGAAGTGCCCGGCCGGCCTCACCACCAACCCGGAGGTCTTCGAGGGCGACCCGCGCGCCCTGGCCCAGTACCTCCTCAACATCGCGCACGACGTCCGCCAGATCCTCGCCCGCCTCGGCCTGCGCTCACTGCGCGAGGCCCGGGGCCGTACGGACCTGCTCCAGCTCCTCGACCACCCGGCGAGCGTCGGCCGCCTGGACGTCCGCCGTCTCCTCGCCCGCGTGCCCGAGAAGATCGTCGAGCACCCGGAGTACCTGGAGAAGGACTTCACCACCGACGACGCCCTGATCCAGCGGGTCCGCGAGGCGCTCCTCGACCGGCGCGAGCCGTCCCTGCTCGTCGAGGGCGTCCGCCTCGGCAACAGCGACAAGTCGGTGGGCGGCCAGCTCGGCATCGATGTGGAACGCCTCCTCAACCACGAGTTCGAAGGCGCCGTGCCCGCCGTCACCACCGACGACCGCGGCCGCCGCCGCCTCGTCGACGACGCGGTCCGCATCCGCACCACCGGCTCGGCCGGACAGTCGTACGGCGTGTTCTGCAACGACGGCATCACCCTCGAACACACCGGCACCGCCAACGACGGCGTCGGCAAGAGCCAGAGCGGCGGCCGGATCGTCGTCCGCGCCCCCGGCGGCGGCAGCACCGAACGCGGCGGCAACGTCCTCGTCGGCAACTTCGCCCTGTTCGGCGCGACCGGCGGCCGGACGTTCGTCCAGGGCGAGGCGGGCGACCGGTTCGCCGTGCGCAACTCCGGTGCGACGGCGGTCGTCGAGGGAGTCGGCGACTTCGGCTGCGAGTACATGACCGGCGGCACCGTCCTCAACCTCGGCGGCTTCGGCAAGGGCCTCGGCAACGGCATGAGCGGCGGGTTCCTCTACCAGTACGACCCCTCCGGCGAGCTGCCGGGCCGGGTGAGCGCCGACTCTCTCCTCGTCTTCCCGGTGACGGACACCGCGCACGGCGCCTTCCACGAGGAGGCCGTACGACTGCTGCTGACCTGGCACGTGGAGGCCACCGGCTCGCCGCTCGCGGCCCGGCTGCTGGAGAACTGGCCGAGCGAGCGGGAGCACGTGTACTGCGGGATGCCCCGCGCGCTGCTCCTCTACCAGGACGCCGGTGAGATCCTCGCGGCGGCGACCCGCAACGAGCTGTTGGACGAGCTGGCGACGTCGATCGCGACGGACAAGCTGCGCGCGTTCAAGGTCGACTACCGCGACCGCCGTACCGTCCTCGGCGGCCGGGCCCCGGCCTTCGGCGACCAGGGCAGCGACGACATGTTCTCGCTGCTGTCGTCGTACACGGTGCTCGGTGTCGCGCAGGACCTCGCGCTCCAGCGGGTGCCCGGCGCGAGCGGCCCGGACGACCCGAAGGTCGCCGAGGCCGTCCGGAACCTGATCCTCACCGAGGACTTCTTCGTCAAGCAGCGGGTCGTGAAGTACCTGCGCGGCACGCTCGACCGCTTCGACGACGGCGAACTCGCCACGCTCATCGCGATTCTGCGGCTCGACGACTACAAGCGCGCCCTGAAGCAGCGCAACAACCTCAGCGTGGACGCGCCCGGCACCTCCGGCTGGATCGTCCACCAGACCACGAAGAACGCGGGCCGCATACGCGCCGCCCGGTTCGACGAACTGCTCGCGAACGCCGCGCTCGACGACATCGCCGCGCGCCTCGCCCCGCAGGCCCCGACCGAGACGGTGACCGCGTGACCCTGCTGCCCCCGGCCCTGCCCGCGACCGGCTCCCTCATCCCGGCCGACGCGCCGTTCTCCGCCCAGCAGGAGGCGTGGCTCGCCGGGTTCCTCGCCGGTGTCGCGGCCGCCGGACGCCGGCAGGGCGCGGGCTCCGACGCACCGGCGGCGACGATCGACGTCCTGATCGGCACCCAGACCGGCAAC
This sequence comes from Streptomyces sp. MB09-02B, assembly GCF_033794485.1. Lineage (NCBI taxonomy): Bacteria > Bacillati > Actinomycetota > Actinomycetes > Kitasatosporales > Streptomycetaceae > Streptomyces > Streptomyces sp. MB09-02B. The sequence continues at coordinate 3,762 of NZ_JARGEE010000260.1, read as the reverse complement.
GCCGAGCTGGTGGCCGAGGACGTCGTCGCCGGCGCCCGCGCACGAGGCCTCGGCGGCCGGACCACCGCGCTCGACGACGTGACCCCCGAGGCGCTCGCCGCGATGTCCCACGTCCTCGTCGTCACCTCGACGTACGGCGAGGGCGAGATGCCCGACAACGCCGGGCTGTTCTGGGAAGCGCTGCAGTCCGACACCGCCCCGCGCCTGGAGGGCGTCCGCTACGCCGTCCTCGGGCTCGGCGACCGTGGCTACGACGACTTCTGCCAGGCCGCGAAGCTCATCGACACCCGGCTGGAGCAGCTGGGCGCGACCCGACTGCACGAACGCGTCGACTGCGACGTGGACTTCGAGGAGCCGGCGGCGGGGTGGACGACGGCGGTACTGGAGCGCCTGGCCGCGGAGACCGGCGCGACGGGCGGCGCGGGCACGGGCGCCCCCGTGTCGAAGGCGTCGGAGGCGTCGGCGGCACCCGCACGCCCCCGCTCCCCGTGGAACAAGCGCACCCCGTACCCCTCCCGCCTCACCACGAACCGGCTCCTGTCCTCCCCGCACAGCGCGAAGGAGATCCGCCACTACGAGTTCGACCTCGGCGACAGCGGCATCACCTACGAGGCGGGCGACGCGCTGGCGGTCGTACCGCTGAACGACGAGACGCTGGTGCGCGACCTCCTGACGTACCTGGACGCGGGCGGCGACGCGGAGACGGCCGAACTCCTGCGCACCGAGCGCGAGATCCGCACGCCGTCGAAGGAACTGATCGCCGACCTCGTGGAGCGGGCCCCCACGAGCGAGCTGGCCTCGGTCGTCGCCCACGGCGACCGCTCGGACCTGGACTCCTGGCTCTGGGGCCGGGACGTACTGGACCTGCTGCGCGACGCCGGCCCCGAGGCACCGTCCCTGGCCGAACTCCTGCCCCTCCTCCGGCCGTTGCAGGCCCGCCAGTACTCGATCTCGTCGAGCCCGCTGGCGCACCCCGGCAGCGTCCACCTCACGGTCGCGTCGGTCCGCTACGACTCCGGGCAACGCACGTACGGGGGCGTGGCGTCGACGTATCTGGCGGACCGGATCGGCGCGGACGCGACGGTGGGCGTCTACCTCCAGCCGAACGCCGCCTTCGGCGTCCCGGCCGACGACGACGCCCCAATGGTCATGATCGGCCCCGGCACGGGCATCGCCCCCTTCCGCGGCTTCCTGCACGAGCGGGCCGCGCGCGGGGCCTCCGGCCGCAACTGGCTGTTCTTCGGCGACCGGCACCGTGAGACGGACTTCGTGTACGAGGACGAGCTGACGGAGTTGCGCCGACTCGGCACGCTCACCGAACTCGACCTCGCCTTCTCCCGCGACCAGGCCGAGAAGGTGTACGTCCAGACGCGGATGCGGGAGCGGTCGCGGGAGCTGTACGCGTGGCTGGAGGACGGCGCGCACGTCTACGTCTGCGGCGACGCCTCCCGGATGGCGAAGGACGTCGAGGCGGCACTGCTGGGCGTGATCGCCGAGCAGCGCGGCCGTGGCGACGACGACGCGGCGGAGTACCTGGCCGCTCTGCGCCGCTCGAAGCGCTACGTACGGGACGTGTACTGACGATGCCCGACCACGACGGCTGCGGCTTCGAGGCGTGCCGCGGCCGACGGACCGGCACCGCACGGCTGATCGACCCCCGGATGCCGGAACTGGCCCGCAGTCTGACCCTCTTCCGCCACGTCCAGGCGCTCACCGGCGGCCCGGTCGCCCGACTCGACCAGGCGGGCAGCTACGCGGTACCGAGCCTGCGCGGCGAGGCGTTCGCGATCCACCCGGGCTCGATCGCACTGCGCCTGGACGCCGCCGGGGTGGCCGCGGCCGTGGTCGCCCGGGACGCCGAGGACGCGGTCTCCGTACGCCTGCTCGACGCGACCGGCCGTGCGGTGCACGAGGGCCGGCTGCTGTCGGAGGGAGACCGGCTGCTGGCGGGCCTGGCGGACACGGTCGAGGCGGGGGCGCGGGCCTGCGGAACGCCGGACCGCCCCGACGTGCGGCGGTGGCGAACGCCTCCCTGGAGCTGGACCTTCCCGCCGTCCACTCCTGCCACCTCGTCCGCTCCCCCGCCGCCCACGGCCCCACGTCCTCCCTGGAACTCGACGACGAGAACGGTCACTGCGTCGCGGTCCTCACCCAGTTCGGCATCGTGGGGGAACCGGTGCACTCGGCCTGGGAGCATCTGGCGGCATCCTTGCCGGACGCGTAGGAACGGCCGCCTGGGCGGTGGTCAACTGCGGCTGTCAGTCGGCGGGTTGCGCCGACTGCCGACGTGTAGTGTCCCGTTGCGTGCTGGCCGAACGACGACACCAACTCATCCTGCGAGCCCTGCGCTCGAGCGGCACCGCGTCCGTGACCGATCTCGCCGAGCGGCTTGGTGCCAGTGCGGCGACCATCCGTCGTGATCTCCTCAAACTGGAGGGGGACGGGTTGCTCACCAGGGTGCATGGCGGAGCGGTTGTCGAGGAGGACCAGCTGCCCTTCGACGAGTCCGCCGCGGTGCAGGTGACGGAGAAGGACGCGATCGCCGCCCGGGCGGCCACGATGATCGACGACGGTCAGTCGGTCATTCTCGACAGCGGAACGACGGTGCACCGGCTGGCGCTTCAGCTGCGTGGTCGCCGACTCACGGTGATAACCAACAACCTCGCGGTCTACGACGAGCTCATCGATGACGAGAACATCGACCTGATGTTGCTCGGGGGCATGGTCATCCGCGAGTCACGCATGCTGGACGGTTTCGTGACCGAGGACAACCTCCGGCAGGTCCATGCCGACTGGCTGTTCATGGGGGCTTGCGGCCTTCGCCCCGGAGGCCAGGTCATGGACACCACGGTGGCAGAGGTGCCCGCCAGACGCGCCATGATCGCCGCCAGCGACAAGGTGGTCCTCCTGGCCGACGAGAGCAAGTTCCCGGGAACGGGCATGGTGAAGATCTGCGATCCGGAGGACCTGGATGTGGTCATCACCAACGCGTCGGCAGACGACACGACCTGTAGGGCCCTGCGTGAGGCCGGCGTGAGGGTGATCCCGGCGGTTCCGGACTCGGCCACCGGCTAGCACAGCAGCTCGTACGGCCGGACGACGTCGAAGGGCCGCGTCGCGTCAGTCGGCGGCCGTGTCCTCGCCAAAGGTGTCGAGTGACGGCGGCTCGGCGCGAACGAACGTGCCCTTGATCGGGACCGTGATGACGAGGCCCTGATCGCGGAGGTCGCGGACAGCCCGTCGGACGGTGTTGACGGCAACGCCGTACTGCTCGGCGAGATCGCGCTCGGCAGGGAGCCGCGCCCCCACGGGCAGACGCCCCGTCCGGATCTGTTCGGCAATGTGGTGCACAACCTGGAGATACACGTAGACGTGGCTCGCCGGGTCGGGCCTCCAGTCGTGGTCATCAGCCATGCATGCACGCTAAGGCGCCTCGTAGCGACTCACCACATGCGGGAACATCCGCATGCAACCCTATGCTTCCTATTGCTACCTAACGCACCTAGATGCAAGACTGCCCGTGCGACGCCGAAAACCCCGGCGAGGTGGACTAGACCTCCCGGGGCGCGGCCGATCTGACCTGACTTGGAGCAGACCGACATGACGAACCTTATCCGCCGTGCCGCCCACAGGCTGTGCCTCCTGTTCGGTCCCGGGACCGGGACCCGCCGGGCGGGCACCACCAACGCACACCGGCCGGCTGACCGGACTGCCCGGCGCCGACGACCCTCCGTGCCCAACCCCACCGCCGTACACCGGCCC